>NZ_BAAAXV010000011.1:300000-435393 GCF_039535785.1 Nonomuraea helvata | reverse complement strand
GTCGGCGCCGTACTGGGAGACGTGCTCCATCGGCTTGTCACCCTCACCGAGCGCCTCGCAGGCGGTGATGATGGCGTCGTAGTTCTCGCGCATGGCCTTGGTCGAGAAGTTGGTGTGCGCGCCGGCGCCGTTCCAGTCGCCGCGGGCGGGCTTGGCGTCGAGGGTGGCCTCGACGCCGAACTCCTCGGCGGTGCGGTAGAGCAGGTAACGGGCGACCCACAGGTGGTCGGAGACCTCGACCGGACCCGCCGGGCCAACCTGGAACTCCCACTGGCCGGGCATGACCTCGGCGTTGATGCCGGAGATCTTCAGGCCGGCGGCGAGGCAGCGGTCGAGGTGGAGCTCGACGATCTCGCGTCCGAACACGGCCTCGGCGCCCACGCCGCAGTAGTAGTGGCCCTGCGGGGCCGGGAAGCCGCCCTCGGGGAAGCCGAGCGGGCGGCTGCCCTTGAAGAAGGTGTACTCCTGCTCGATGCCGAACCAGGAGTCCTGCTCGGCAAACTTCTCGGCGATCGGGCGGAGCAGGGCGCGGGTGTTGCTGACGTGCGCCTCGCCGTTGATCTCCTCGACCTCGGACAGGACGAGGACGTTGTCACCGCCGCGGATCGGGTCGGGGCAGACGAACACGGGGCGGAGCACGCGGTCCGACGAGTGGCCCTCGGCCTGGTTGGTGCTGGACCCGTCGAAGCCCCAGACCGGCGGCTCGGCCCCGTCGGCGAGGATCCTCGTCTTCGAGCGCAGCAGAGCGGTCGGCTCGGTGCCGTCGATCCAGATGTACTCAGCCTTGTAGCTCACGGCGGTCCTTTTCTCGGGGTGTTTCACAGCCACGCCGAGTCTTATGGACGGCCGTTTCCCGGTTTTTGCCCATATGTGAACGCCGTGTTAATCAGGGCCGACCTGTGTTAACGCTGGTGTACCGCGCAGGCCCGCCCGCCGCCGACGATGGCGTGGTGCCGTGGCACCACGCCATCGTGTCAGGGCCGTCGTGTCAGGTACGTCCCTCCGTCCCGTTGCCGTCGTAGCCGAGCAGCCGCATGGCCGTGTCCGGGTCCATCGCTGCCGCCAGGAGTTGGGCACGGGCATGGGCCTGGTCGCGTTCGCGTTCGGCCTTGGCCTGCGCCGCGCGTACCCCCTTGATGGCCACGAGCGCGAGCCCGGCGCCCACGATCACCGCGACGACCACCACGAACAGCAGGAGCAGCAGCCCGGGCGAGGCCACGGCCGAGGCCGTCGCGTTCGGGCCGCCGCCCGCCACCGTGCCCGTGACCGCGAGCGCCGCGATGATGGACAGCGCCACCAGCCCCAGCAGGCTCGCGACGACCAGCCAGACCCGGCCCGCACGCCGGCGCCGCCCGGAAGCCGGGGCGGGAGGCGGGGCGTGAGGCGGGGCGGGAGCGTCCGTGGGCGGGCCGACCACGACGGACACGGGCGCGGACGCGGGAGGAGACGCCGCCCACGGCACGAACTCGGGCCGGTCGGACGGCTCGACGGACCCGGCAGGGACGGCAGCAGCGGCCACCCCGGGAACGACGGGCGACGCCTGCAGCGGAGCCGGCGGCGCCGTGAGCTGGACGGCGTGCACGCCGGGACCGCCGTAGCCGACCGGCTGCAGCTCCACCGGCTCCTCCGCCGGCCCGGGCAGGTCCCGCTCGATGCGGCTGTGCTCCTTGTGCGCCCTGGCCGCGTCCCGGTGATAGTCCTCCAACTCGTGGTAGAGCTCGTCGGAGCCGTAGATCGTGCCGTCGATGAGCGGACCCGGCTCCCTGCGGATGATCGCCACCACGTCGTCGCCGTTGAGCGTCTTGTGCGTCTCCAGCGCGTGCGCCACGCAGAGCACCTCCCTGCGGTGCTCCTGCAGCAGCTCCTGGGTCTGCTCCAGCAGCCGCACCAGGTTGAACTCGATCCGCTCCCCCAGCACGTCGGGGGTCAGGTCCTGGTCGCGCCTGGCCGGCTCCCTGTCGGTGATGCCGATGGAGCCGCCGGGGCGGGACTTGCGCATCGCCTTGCCGCCCATGATCTCCAGCTCCTGGAGTGCGGGCAGCGAGGTGACGCCGGTGCCCATCCCCCAGTACGACTCCATCATGGCGGTCAGGTACGTGGCCGAGTACAGGTCGCCGGAGACCCCGGAGGAGTTGTCCTCGCCGAAGAACATCCGCTCGCCGGCCAGCGAGGCCAGGGAGACCATGATGTCGGCCTCGTGCTCGGACTTCCACCTGGTGAACTGGTCCTCCGGCTTGATCGAGGCGACCATGCCCAGGTAGTCGGCGCCCTTCTCGATGGTGGCGATGTCGATCTCGAGGTGGAAGCGGGTCACGTACGCCACGACGGCGTGGCACGCCTCGTGCACCGCCACGGCGTGCCGCTCGCGCTCGATGTACTCGACGTCCTCGGGCGGCCCGAGCTGCTTGAGCCGCTTGGCCCGCAGCACGTCCGACCAGGTGATGACCTCGCGGCCGTCCCTGATGGCGGTGATCAGGGACTCGTTGACCAGGTCCTTGATCGTGGCGCCGGTGGCGTACGGGGTGATCGTGGCCAGTTTGTCGATCTGCTCCGGGGTCAGCTCATGCCACACCTTGTCGAAATAGCCCTGGTACGTACGCACCCGGCCCGCCTTGGACGGGTAGCCGACCTTGTAGATGCGGTCGATACGGCCCGGCCGCAGCAGCGCCTCGTCGAGGGCGTCGGGCCGGTTGGTGGCCATCATGACGAGGATGCGGTACTTGGGCGGCGGCTTGGGCCGCATGCCGAGCACCCGGCGCACGAGCCGGTTGAAGAACCCGCGCGGCTTCTTGAGCCCGGACAGCTCGGTGAGCAGGGCCTGCAGCGTGCCGGGGTCGCCGCTGTTCATCATGCCGCCGCCCATGACGAAGCGGTTGCGCCGGCCCGGCTCCTCGCCGGCGTCGCGGGCGCCGCGGAAGGCCAGCATCTGGCGGGTCTCCTCCGACAGGTAGTTGAGCCCGTGGCAACCGTGGGAGCCCGACAGCCCGGAGAAGCCGCCCTGTCCGGGCGGGCCCTGCTGCGCGAGCCGGCCGCGCTTGCCGAGGGAGTCGGCCTCGTCGAAGAAGACGATCACGCCGCCGTACCTGAGCGCCAGCTTGCGCAGCTTCCTGAACAGCGACTTGACCTTCAGGATGCCGATGCCCATGAACATGTTCGTGAACGCACCCGGATCCACGAACACGTACGGCTTGCCCGTCTCGCCCGCCACGGCCTCGGCCATGAGGGTCTTGCCGGTGCCGGGCGGCCCCCACAGCAGCAGGCCGCTGGGGACGTACCCGCCGCGCCGCTCGATCTCGTCGGGGCGTTCCAGGAAGACGATGTTCTCCCGGACGCGCTCGACCACGTGGTCCTGCCCCCACACGTCCTGGAAGCGGGTCTTGATGTCGTCGGGGAAGTACGTCTCCACGCCGCCTCTGGACAGGAACCAGAACAGGCCGACGAACTGGATGATGACCACGAAGAACAGGAAGACGATCTGGATCAGGAACGGCATCGCGTTCCAGAGCAGCGTCGGCGCCTGCATCACCGCCACGAACGGGCTGACGTCCAGCACCGCCCCCAGCACCAGCGCGGTCAGCACGATGAAGAAGGCGACCTTGAGTGCGCGCGAGAGGCGGTATCTCGTCCAGTCGTCGAAGCGGCGGTGCGTCCAGCGCTCGAACCCGCCGAAGACCCGGTGACTCCAGAAACGGTGGTAGGCCGACCAGTGCTCGCTGACGAAGAAGTGCAGCTGCCGCACGACCTCCACGCCGAGCAGCCAGAAGATCCACTGGTACGCGTACGCGATCGCCTGCGCGGCCTCGGGGAACGTGGCGACGCCCGCGAAGTCGGCCATCACCTTCCACGTGAGGATGAGGTACGCGGCCACCAGGGCGATGAGGAACTTGCTCCGATCCCAGAACTGCATCTTCTTCCTGGTCACGGATTCGGGATCGGAGGGCCCGCTGCCGGGGGCACGCAGCCCTTCATGGTGAATGGTCGTGGTCAATGGTGCTCCCTCATCCAGGCAGCCGGAGCAGCTTGAACGTACTCTCGATCTTGTCGAACTCGGCGGCGCGCTTCCTGAAGCAGGCGGACTGGCAGCCGATGAGCATGACGGAGACCGTGGCGCCCTTCTCGTCGAGGATGGCGGTGTGGTCGAACGTCTGGACGTCGTTGCCGATCTGGTAGTTGAAGCGGACCCGGACCCCCCTGGCGCCGTCGTCCAGGGTCAGGACCTCGTCGTTGAGGAGCTCGAAGTTCCGGAACATCGGCGGCTGACCCGTCGCCACGGCCTGCTGCGTGTAGAGCTCACGCATCTGATCCGTCACCGGCAGCACGAAGTCGCGCAGCCTGTTCAGCGAGATCGTGTCCCGCTGCTCCTCCGTGAGCTGGTGAACGGTGGCGTAGACGAACGGATCGGTCGAGCCGAGCAGATGGTCGACCGACGGCTCCGCGGACTGGTCGAAGGCCGTCGACCAGACCCGCTGGGCCCGGACCAGCGCCGCCGCCGAGTTCGGGTGGTCGCCGGACAGGTACATCTCGATGGGATCGGCGTTGAGCTGCGTGAACGAGGAGGGCACCTTGAAGTAGGTGGTGCCCGCCCTGTCACGTACGTAGTGGAAATCGGGCTGTCCGGCGCACGCGGACAGCATCAGGATCGCGACCGTGACCGCGATCAAACCCCGTGCCTTTTTCACCAGGGCTTACCTCCGCTTTACGGACCAACGGAGTTGTTGTGCCCGCTTTCAGGCTGAATGAGCCCGGCGCACGGTTAAAAATCTTGACCAAATCTTGGCCGTCCATTGGCTTTACTTGTTACAGATCAATTTCGGTCCTTGTGGCCGGGGCGTCGCGGTCCGTGACAGGGGATGACTACAACGTTCATGCAACCCCCATTGGTTCAACTCAGGAAGTAGCGAAAGATATGAGGATCCCTTCCGACCGCCCCGGGAGCGCGCGATGAAAGAACCGGCAATGGAGACCGTCGATTCCTTCGGGCTGGCCGCGGAACGGCAGTTCGCCGATCTCTGGTCGAGGGAGGTCCTCTCGGTGAAGGAACGTCGCCTGCTCCTTCTCGGGCTGCTCGTCGGCCAGGGACTCCACGACCAGGCGGACCTCCACCTCGACGCCGCGCTGCGGGCCGGGGAGCTCACCGAGACGGAGCTGCGCGAGGTGGTCGTCTTCCTGACGCACTACGCGGGCTGGGCACGGGGCAGCAAGCTGAACGACCAGGTCGAAGAGCTGATCGAGCGGGTCAGGCGGGCTCGATCCGACAGAGAGGGCCCCGCAGGCTGAGCGCGTGGAGCGCGACGCGTCGCACGCCGCCCGTCCTCGCCCGGCGTTAGGGTTCTGGCATGCCTACCGCATTGATCACCGGCCCGGCCTCCGGCATCGGCGCCGCCTTCGCCCGGCGGCTGGCCGCCGACGGCTTCTCACTCGTCCTGGTCTCCCGCGACGAGCGCCGGCTCTCCGAGAGCGCCGACCAGCTCAAGCTCAGGTACGGGGTCGCCACCGAGGTGCTGCCCGCCGACCTCGGCACCGAGGAAGGGCTGGCCAGGGTCGAGTCCAGGGTCGCCGACGGCGTCGACCTGCTGGTGAACAACGCCGGTTTCGGACACCCGGGCCGCTTCACCGAGGTGCCCGTCCAGGACGAGACGCGCATGCTCAAGGTGCACTGCGAGGCCGTGCTCAGGCTGACGCTGGCCGCGCTGCCCGGCATGCGGGAGCGCGACCGGGGCGCGATCGTCAACGTGGCGTCCGTGGCGGCGTTCTTCACGCACGGCACGTACAGCGCGTCCAAGGCGTGGGTGGTGAACTTCAGCGAGTCCGCCGCGAACGAGGTGGGCAACCCGCGCATCAAGATCATGGCGCTCTGCCCCGGCTTCGTGCGGACCGAGTTCCACCAGCGGGCCTCGATGGACACGACGGGGATCCCCGACTTCCTCTGGCTGAAGGCCGACGACGTGGTGCGGGAGGCGATGCGCGATCTGGCGCTGGGCAAGCGCGTGTCGGTGCCCGACCTGCGCTACAAGGCCATCGTGGCGCTCGGCAAGTACGTGCCGCGCAGCGTGCAGTCCCGCGTGTCGGCGAGCCTCGGCCGCTGAGACCGTACCGGATCCTGCCACGGCGGCGGCGAAGAGAACGGGCCCCCGCCGCGGGAGGGGGTCGCGGTGGGGGCCCGAGCGGCCGTGAGCTGGGCTCACGACCGGGAACGAGAAGACAGTGGCGTTTAGCGGTTGGCCTCGTGGCCGATCGCGAGGCCGCTGGCCGGGTCGAAGAAGTGCAGGTTGTGCGTGTCGACGACCAGGTCGATGTTCTGGCCGGGACGGACGTGGCTGCGGGCGTTGACGCGGGCGGTCCACAGGGACTTGTCGCCCACCAGCGGCAGCGCCGCCTCGTCGTCGTCGTTGTCCTGCGCGGCCGTGGTGTCGGCGTGCTCGACCGGCGGGGCGTCGATCAGGAACAGCACGTTGATCTCGGAGCCCAGCTCCTCGGTGACCTCCGCCTTGACCGGCAGCGTGGCCCAGCCGTTGGCGTGGTTGCCGGCGGAGGCCGCGTCCTCGAAGTCGGACGGGCGGATGCCGAGGATGATCTTCTTGCCGATGTACTGGTCGAGGCCCGGCTTCTCGGAGAAGGTCGAGTCGGGGATCGACAGCTTGATGTCGGCGAAGGTCACAGCGGCGCCGCCGTCGCGGACCAGCTCGGCGGTGACGAAGTTCATCGAGGGCGAGCCCATGAACCCGGCCACGAACAGGTTGACCGGCTTGTCGAACAGGTTCTGCGGGGTGTCGACCTGCTGGAGCAGACCGTCGCGGAGCACGCAGACGCGGTCGCCGAGGGTCATGGCCTCGACCTGGTCGTGCGTGACGTACACGGTGGTGACGCCGAGGCGCTCGTGCAGCGTGTTGAGCGAGGCGCGCATGGAGACGCGGAGCTTGGCGTCGAGGTTGGACAGCGGCTCGTCCATGAGGAAGGCCTGCGGCTCACGCACGATGGCGCGGCCCATGGCGACACGCTGGCGCTGACCACCGGAGAGGGCGGCCGGCTTGCGCTTGAGGTACGTCTCGAGGCCGAGCATCTTGGCGGCCTCGTTGACGCGCTTCGAGATCTCCGCCTTGGGCATCTTGCGGAGCTTGAGGCCGAAGGCGAGGTTCTCCTCGACCGTCATGTGGGGGTAGAGCGCGTAGTTCTGGAAGACCATCGCGATGTCGCGGTCTTTGGGCGGCAGGTGGTTGACCACCTTGTCGCCGATGGCGATCTCGCCGCCACTGATGTCCTCGAGGCCCGCGATCATCCGGAGCGCGGTCGACTTACCGCAACCGGAGGGGCCGACCAGCACCATGAACTCGCCATCCTTGATCTCAAGGTTGAGCCCGTTCACAGCCTTTACGCCACCGGCGTAGACCTTGTCGACGTTCGTCAGAACGATGGATGCCATGACATTCCTTCGCGCTCCAGGGCGGGGGTGCCCGGATGGTATTGCCGTGACCCACTCACGTGGATACGTTTTCAAGCATCTCACCCGAAACGGACATCGGTGTCAAGGGTTACCGCGTGACCAGCCGTTGTGGATCCCGTGACTTCCCGTTTTCCGGAAACCATGATGGAATCGTTTCCATGGAGAAGCGGGCGACGATCAAGGACGTGGCCGAGGCGGCGGGTGTGGGCGTCGCGACCGTGTCCCGGGTGCTGTCGGGCGGCTCGGCCAGCCCGGCGACCAGGGAGCGCGTCCTCGCCGTCGCCGCCCAGCTCGACTACCGCCCCAGCGCCCTCGGCCGTAACCTGCGCCAACGCCGCACGGGCGGCATGGGCCTGCTCGTCCCCGACCTGACGGACACCTTCTACGGCCAGCTGGCGGAGGGCGTGCTCGCCTGCGCCCGATCGGCCGGCGAGCCCGTCGTGCTCGGCTCCACGGGCGGCGACCCGGAGCAGGAGGCCGACCTGATCGGCATGCTCCTGGAACAGAGCGTGGACCGCCTGATCGCCGTACCGTCGGGCGACGCGGAGACCTGGGCGCCCGCGATCCGCGCGGGCATGACAGTGATCTTCGCCGACCGCCTCCCGGTCCTGTCGTCCCACGAGGACGTCGGGGCGGCGGCCATCGCCGACCTCATGGCCCTCGACGGCCTCTCCCCCGCCCCGCAGACGCGCCCGCTGGACGTGCCCGCCGTGCTGGCGGACGACCGGGCCGGCATCCGCACGGCCGTGCGCTACCTGCGCGGCCTGGGCCACAGGCGCATCGCGTTCCTCGGCGGGCCCGGCCAAGACCGCCGGGTGGCCGCGTTCAGGGAGGCGGTGGGCTCGCCGGTGGACGAGGAGCTGGTCGTGTTCGGCACCGGCAGCCGCGACTCCGCCTACGCCGCCGCCTCGGGCCTCTTCCAGACCCGCCCCGACCTGTCGGCCGTGGTCGCCGGCGGCAACGTGCTGGGGGAGGCGGCGGTGCTGGCGGCCAGGGAGCTGGACCTGCGGGTGCCGCGGGACGTGTCGCTGGTGATGTACGACGACGTGCCCTGGGCCGAGCTGTGCGCCCCTCCCCTGACGGTGATCGCCCAGCCGGGCAGGGACATGGGCTACCGGGCGGCGGAGCTCGTGCTCCGGGCGGGGTCCAGGAGACCGCGCAGCGTGATCCTGCCGACGGAGCTCATCATCAGGGGCAGCTGCGGCCCTCGCCGGTAACGGGGGTCAGCGGTCGAACCACCGCCCCGCCGGGGGCGTGAGCAGCGGGATGACGACCGCCAGCGGGAAGAGCACGCGGGGCAGCACGCCGGCCCAGCCGACGTCGCCGTCGATCGCTACGATCGCGAGGAGAGCAGCCGCCGAGACCACCTCGACGGCGACGGCGCCCCAGCGCACCGGCTTCCTCCGCGACGGCCAGCGGGACAGCAGCCAGCCCTCGAGCGACGTGATGGCAACCTGGAAGAGCAGCAACGGGATGAACGCGGCGCCCACGGAAGCCAAGGCGATCACGCTGAAGGCGACGCCCGCGATGCCGAACGCTACCTGGAGGGTCAGGACGAACCTGGCGGCCCGCACGGGGACCGGCATGCGCTCGGCCCGGAGGACATCTGCCACACGATCATTTTGCTTGATCACGGGACCCAGCGGCGGAATCCGCCCTCGGAGTTGATCACCTGCCCGGTGATCCAGGCCGCCTCGTCGGAGGCGAGCCAGCGGACCAGCCGGGCCACTTCCTCCGGCCGCCCCCAGCGCCCCGCCGGCAGGGCCCGGCCGACGTGCCGGGTGAGCTCGGGGTCGGCCCAGCCGGTGTCGACCGGTCCCGGGTTGACGGTGTTGACGGTGATGCCCCGGTCCGCGAGCGCGTCGGCGAGGCTGAGCGTCATCTGCTGGATCGCGCCCTTGCTGATCGCGTACGGCAGCTCGCCCGGCATCGGGGCCAGATGCTGGCCGGAGGTGAACAGGATGACCCTCCCACCTGGACGCCGGTCGTCGTGCTGGGCCGCGAACGCCTTCGTCAGCAGCGCGCTGGCCCGGGCGTTCACCGCCCACGACAGGTCCAGCTCGGCGGCCGTCAGCTCCTCCAGCGACTGCCTGCAGCTGCGCGCGTGGTTGGCGACCAGCACGTCCACGTGCCCGAACCTGGTGACCGCCTGCTCCATCACCCGCGCGGGCGTCTCCGGATCGGCGAAGTCGGCCTCGACGTGGTGCAGCCGGTCGCCGACGCCGCCCAGCGACTCCAGCACGCCGTCCATGCCCGCGGGGTCGCTGCCCCACGGCATCTCGGCGTCGTGCGGGGTCCACGACTGCACCAGCACTCTGGCACCGGTCGCGAGCAGCTCTTGCGCGATGGCGTACCCGATGCCGATCCGCCTGCTCACGCCGGTCACGACGGCAACCCTCGACTCCATCCGAGCATCCTCTCCGATGCCCGGTTCCGGCGTCGAAGGGTTTTCCGAGCTGCCAATACAGTGTTCTGTTGTGCTTTACGGCAGAACGGTGGAGATCGCCGCACTCGATGACGTGATCGCCCGGGCGCTCGGCGGCAGTGGGAGCGCTCTGGTGCTGCGCGGCGAGGCGGGCGTGGGCAAGACGGCCCTGCTGGACCTGGCGGCCTCGCGGGGCGGCGCCATGCGGGTGCTGAGGACCACCGGCGTGGAGCCGGAGTCGGACCTGGCGTTCGCGGCGCTGCACCAGCTGCTGCGGCCGGTGATGGGCCTGCTGGACACGCTGCCGCAGCCGCAGCGCGACGCCGTGCGCGGCGCGCTCGGGCTGGCGGCGTCCGGCGACCGGTTCCTGCTCGCGGCCGGGGTGCTGTCGCTGCTGGCCGAGGCGGCGGTGCCGGACGGGCTGATCTGCGTGGTCGACGACTTCCAGTGGGTGGACCGGGCGTCGGCCGACGCGCTGCTGTTCGCGGCCAGGCGGCTGGGCACCGAGCGCGTCGCGATGCTGCTCGCCGTACGCGGGGACACGCCGGTGAAAGGCCTGCCGTCGGTGAACGTCGGCGGCCTGGACGATGACGCCGCCGCCGAGCTCCTCTCGGCGCGGACCCCGATGAACGGCGGCGCCGGGCGAGCGCAGGCCGGCGGCGCGGTTTCCGATCGGGTGCGGCGCGATCTCGTCGTGCTGACCGGGGGCAACCCGCTGGCCCTGCGCGAGACGGTCGGGCGGCTGACGCCCGGACAGCTCGCCGGGCGCGAGCCGCTCCCCGACCCGCTGCCCGGCGGGAGGCAGCTCTTCGGCGAGCAGGTGGCCGCGCTGTCCGCCCCGGCGCGGCTGCTGGCCCTCGTGGCCGCCGTCGAAGGCGACCTCGATCTCGTGCTCCGCGCCGCCGACCGGCTGGGCGCGAGCCGGACGGCGCTGGGCGTGAACCGGGCGGGGCTGGGCGCGAGCCGGGCGGCGCTGGACGAGCTGGAGTCCGCCGGGCTGGCGACGGCCTCGGGCGCGCACGTACGTTTCCGCCACCCCCTCGTCCGGTCGGCGGTGTACGAGAGCGCGGCCCCCGCCACCCGCCGGGAGGCGCACGCGGCCCTGGCGGAGCTGACGGACGGCGACCGCCGGGCCAGGCACCTGGCCGAGGCCGCGCTCGGCCCTGACGAGGCCGTCGCCACCGCGCTGGCCGAGAGCGCGGCGCGGGCCCGCGACCGCGGCGGGTACGGCGACGCCGCCACCGCTCTGGCCAGGGCCGCCGAGCTCACCCCCGCGCCTCTCACCCGAGCCGGACGCCTCAAGGACGCCGCCGTGAACGCCTGGCTCGGAGGCCGGCCGGGCCAGGCGGAGTCCCTGCTGGCCGAGGCGCGCGAGCACGCGGGCTCGGACGCCGCGCTGTCGATGGAGCTCGCCCAGCTGCGGGGACGGTTCGAGCTCAACTCCGGCGACGCCGCCGAGGCCGTGCGGATCCTGCGGGCAGGCAAGAGCCTGAGCATGCTGGCCGACGCGGCGGAGGCGGCCTCGTACGTGGGTGACACGGCGGCCATCGTGGAGATCGGGCGGCAGGCGGCGGCGTTCCCCAAGGGGTTCCTGCGCGACGTGGTCGTGGGCATCGGCGCGATGCTCGACGGCGCCGGCGGGCACGACCTGCTCAGACGGGCGCTCGGGCAGGTGGCGGAGCTGGGCGAGCCGGCGGAGCTCATGTGGGCGTCGGCCGCGGCCAGCTATCTGGGCGAGGCCGACCTGGCGGCCGAGCTGATCGAGCGGGCCGGGCGGCTCGCCAGGATGTCGGGGATGGTGGGACAGCTTCCCGTGGTGCTGGAGTTCGTGGCCACGGCGGAGCGGATCGCCGGACGGCTCGCCGAGAGCCAGGCGATCGCCGAGGAGGGGCTCGAGCTGGCCCGCGAGGCGGGGTACACCAACACGGTGGCGGCGCACCTGGCCAACCTCGCGGTCGTGGCGGCGCTGCGCGGCGAGGAGGAGGCCTGCCGCCGGCACGCCCGGGACGCGCTGGCCATCGTCATCCCCCATCGGGTGGGCATGCGCGCCGGGACGGCCGCGTACGCGCTGGCCATGCTCGACCTGGGCCTGGGCCGGTACGCCGCGGCGCACGAGCGCTTCACCGCGATCGTGGCCGCCGGTCCCGGGGCCGGGAATCCGACCGTGGTGTGGCGTTCGACGCCCGACCGCATCGAGGCCGCCATGGGGGCGGGCGACCGGGAGGCGGCGCTGGCGGCGCTGGAGGCGTACGAGCGCTGGTCGGCACACGCGGGCACGCCGGAGTCACGTGCCCTCCTCGCCCGCTGCCGCGCGCTGGTGGCGGCGGACGACGCCGGCGACGGGCCGCCGGCCGCCTTCGAGGAGGCGCTGCGGCTGCACGTCAACCCTTTCGAGTCGGCCAGGACAGGGCTGCTGCTGGGCGAGCGGCTGCGCCGGGCGCAGCGGCCCGGGGAGGCGCGCAGGCACCTGCGGGCGGCGTACGAGACGTTCCAGGGGGCGGGAGCGGAGCCGTGGGCGCGGCGGGCTCGCGGCGAGCTGCGGGCGGCGGGCGAGAGCGCGCAGGCCCCGCGCAACGCCGCGCTCGACGCGCTGACGCCCCAGGAGCTGCGGATCGCGGGCCTGGTCGCGGACGGCCTGTCCAGCAAGGAGATCGCCGCCCAGCTCTTCCTCAGCCCCCGTACGGTCGAATACCACCTGTACAAGATCTATCCGAAGCTCGGCATCGGGACCCGTACCGAACTGGCGCGCCTAGTAGTCCTACGGAAGGCACCGGTAACTCCCCAGGACATGCTTTGAGCATGCAACCGAACATCTGGAGTGAAGAGTTCGGCGCCGCGACCGACGCGCCGATCGTGCTGGTGATGGGGTCGATGTCGCAGGGCGTCCTGTGGCCGGACGAGTTCGTCGGCAGGCTGACCGCCGGCGGGCGCCGGGTGATCCGGTACGACCACCGCGACACCGGCAGGTCCGACACCGTTGACTTCGAGAAGGAGCCGTACACATGGGACGACATCAAGAACGACCTGCTGCGCGTGATGGACGCACATGGTCTGGAGAGCGCGCATCTGGTGTGCCACTCGGCGGGCGGGCTGCTCGGGCAGCTGGTCGCGGTGGAGCGGCCGGAGCGCGTGCGGACGCTCACCGTCATCGGCTCCTCGCCGCTCGGCGGCGGTGAGGGCGCAGTGATCGTGCGGGCCCTGATGGGCGAGCCCCAGCCGGAGGGCAGCCTGCCGGAGCCGGCCCCGGAGTTCGTGGCGTTCTACCAGGGGCTGTTCACCGCCCCGCCGCCCGGCGACCGGCGCGAGCAGATCGACCGCATGATCGCGGAGCAGCGCGTGCTGCACGGGACCGGGCTGCCGTTCGACGAGGACGCCGCCCGCCGGCTGCAGGAGCGCATCCTTGACCGGGCCCGCGACCTCGCCGCGGTGGCCAACCACCGCCTGGCCGCCATGGCCAGGCCGGACTTCGAGCCGGTGGGCGTGCTGGACCGGGTGAAGGCGCCGACCCTGGTCATCGAGGGCACCCACGAGCCCGCCAAGCCGGGCCACGGGGCGATCATCGCGGACCGGATCCCCGGGGCGCGGCTGCTCATGGTGGCGGGCATGGGGCACACCCTTCCGCCGGAGGTGCACGAGGAACTGGCCGAGGCCGTCCTCGCGCACACGGCGGACCAGCTCGAGCGGTGAAGCTTCAGAGCAGTTTCTCGATGGCCGACGTGACGGCCGGGTCGTCCGGCGTGGTGCGGGGGCGGAAGCGCGCCACGGCCTTGCCGTCCCGGTCCACGAGGAACTTCTCGAAGTTCCACTGGACGTCGCCCGCCTCGCCCTGCTCGTCGGGCGTCCGCGTCAGCTCGGCGTAGAGTGGGTGCCGGTCCGGGCCGTTGACGTCGGCCTTCTCCAGCAGCGGGAAGTCCACCCCGTACGTGGTGGAGCAGAACTCCTGGATCTCCTCCGCCGCGCCCGGCTCCTGGCCGGCGAACTGGTTGCACGGCATGCCGATCACCGTGAAGCCGCGGGGGCCGTACTGCTCCTGGAGCTGGACCAGGGCGCCGTACTGCGGGGTCAGGCCGCATCGCGAGGCCACGTTGACGACGAGCACGGCCTTGCCGGCCGCCAGCTCCCCCAAGGTGGTGGGGGCGTCGTCGAGGGTGCGGAGCTGGATGTCACTGAGGCTCATGTCCCGACCCTACAGAAGGACGTTCGAGCCGCGGGCCGCCGCCCCGGCGCTACGCAGCGTGACCGGTACCCGCTCTGCGCGCCCGGGCAAACCCCATACTTCGTCACGCCTTTCGGCAAGCCCGGCCCACGCGCGGAACGGGGCGGGCAAGGGCGGGGGCGCGAGACAGGTTCATGTGCGCAACGATCCCGCAAACACCTCTCCACCGCGTGTCGAGATGGAGGACCCACGGTGACTGTCCGTAATAGGAATCGTGCTAGAGGACACGTCGCGGCGCCTTCCGGGCCGCCCAGCATGATCGGGCGGTGTACGGATTCCCGGGGGGCCGCGCGGACCCTCCGCGCCCGAGCCACGGACGCGGACCGGCAAGGGCGCCGCTGGAATGCGGGCCTGTCCGCACGCGACCCGATAGCTAGGATCGACTTGGACAGCAAACGCGCCCTCAGTGGCACACTCATCTTCGTCACCACGTTCACCGCGATCAACGTGATCGACACCCCGGCAGCCTGGGCCAAGCGCCCGCCCGTGGTCAGGACCAAGACGTGGACGACATCGGCTAAGCCCAAGATCCCGGTGGCGATGCCCAACAGGAACAAGAGGATCGCGCTGGACCAGGTGGTCCAGCGATCGTGGAACCTTCAGGAGTTCCGCTGCCTGGACAACCTGTGGACCAGGGAAAGTGGCTGGAACCACCACGCATATAACCGCTCGTCCGGCGCGTACGGCATCCCGCAGGCACTGCCCGGGGGCAAGATGCGAGGCGCCGGCAGCGACTGGAAGTCCAACCCGGAGACGCAGATCCGGTGGGGACTCGCCTACATCAAGGGGAGGTACGGCAGGCCTTGCGGCGCCTGGGGACATTGGAGATCGCACAACTGGTACTGAGCACGATAGCTGGAGGGCAACCGGGGCGAACGCCCGCCGGTTGCCCTCCCTGTTTGCGCTGAGGCCGAACCTGCTTGACCACCGCCCGGAGTCCTGGGCGAGGATGGCGCTGTGCCGATCACCAACTGGCTCGCCCTCGCCGGCCTCCTCCTGTGGCTGGGCTACGAGACCGCGCTCCGCCGCCGTACCGACCACCCGAGTGGTGGCGGCGACACCGACCGGGGCAGCACGCTGCTGCTGGTCGCCGCGTACACCCTGGCCATCGTGCTGATCATCGTGCTGGGCCTGGCGGGCGTGGGGCGCCGCGCCGCCAGGCTCGTCCCGTTCGTGTATTGAGAGCCGCTACCGCGTGCCCTCCCGGCGCGCCGCGTGCACCGAGATCGCCTGGATCAGCAGCTCGAGCCCGAACTCGAACTCCGCCTCGTGGTCACACTGGTCCAGCAGCGGCGCCAGCGCACTGACCTCGGGGAAGAGCGCCGGATCGACACTCTCGGCCTTGACCAGACGGTTGTGGACAGGCGCGAACGTGGGCGTCACCCCGACCTCCCGCAGCAGCGAGCCCACGATGTACGCGATGAACATCCGCAGCATCCTGACCGCGTCGGCCCCGTCGAACCCGGCGCTGCGCAGCGTCGCGAGCGCCCGCTCGACCGGCAGCAGCCCGGCCGTGGAGTGGAGCTGGCGGCTGACCACGAGCATGGTGGAGCGAGGGTGGTCGTGCGCGATCTGCCGGAACGCCCGCGCCTGCGTGCGCACCCGATCGCTCCAGTGGGCGTCGGGGTCGTCGGTGAACTCGATCTCGCTCAGCACCGCCTCGGCCACCCCGTTGAGCAGGGCGTCCTTGTTGGGCACGTGGTTGTAGAGGGACATCACGCCGACGCCGAGCTCGGCCGCGATGCGCCGCATGGAGACCGCGTCGGCGCCCTCGCGTTCGATGAGGTCGATGGCCGCGGCGACGATGCGGCCCCGCGACAGTGGCTCCGTGGGCATGCTCCATTGTATTGACGCACGTACGGCGTACGTGCAAGTCTCACAGCGTGGACGTACGGTGTACGTAACCCCCCCTCGGAGGTCCGATGTCGACGCACGATCTCTACACCATCCCCACAGAGCTCTCCACCTGGGACGTCGAGATGTCCGGCGCGAGCCGGTTCACCTGGGAGTACGACGACGGCAGGGATCGGATGCTGGCCCTGTACCAGAAGGGCAAGGACAAGCAGTGGGACTCGACCAAACGCATCGACTGGGACATCGAGGTCGATCCGTACGACGTGCTCGGCATCCCCGACCAGACCATCGCGATCTACGGCACCCCGCTCTGGGAGCGGATGAGCGAGCAGACCCGTAAAGAGGTACGGCGGCACGGCGCGGCGTGGCAGTTCTCCCAGTTCCTGCACGGCGAGCAGGGTGCGATGATCTGCTCGGCCAAGATCGTGGAGTCGGTCCCCGACCTCGACTCGAAGTTCTACGCGGCCACGCAGACGATGGACGAGGCCCGCCACGCCGAGACGTACGCGCGCTTCCTCCAGGAGAAGGTGGGCCTGGCCTACCCGATCAACGAGCACCTCAAGGCCCTGCTCGACAGCACGCTGAGCGACTCGCGCTGGGACATGCCCTATCTCGGCATGCAGGTGCTGATCGAGGGGCTGGCGCTGGCGGCGTTCGGGGTGATGCGCGACATCACGACCAAGCCGCTGCCCAAGCAGATCCTCGCGTACGTGATGCAGGACGAGGCGAGGCACGTGGCGTTCGGCCGGATGGCGCTGCGCGACTATTACCGCAACCTGTCGGAGGGCGAGCGGCGCGAGCGCGAGGACTTCGTCATCGAGGGGTGCTACCTGATGCGCGACCGGCTGCGGGGCCGCGAGACCTGGGAGAATCTGGGCCTGTCGAAGCCCGAGGTCGAGGAGGCCATGGAGGCCACGGAGCACTCGGACTACCTGAAGCTGTTCCGGTCGCTGCTGTTCAGCCGGATCGTGCCGTGCGTGAAGGACATCGGGCTGTGGAGCCCTCGGTTGCAGCAGGCGTACGCGGAGATGGGCGTGCTGGAGATGGCCGGCCAGTCCCTGGAGGCGCTGATGCGGCAGGACGAGGAGATCGCCGACAAGCTGGACGCGGAGCGGTTCGCGCAGGAGGAGGCCGAGCGGCACGCCGAGGTGGCGGAGACCGTCGAGCTGGGCAGCTCCTGATCCCCTAGTCGCGAGGCAGGCGCAGGACGAGCCGGGTCTGCGGTCCGCCGTCCCCGATCTCCAGCGTCCCCCCGTGGGCTCTGGCGATGTCGCGGGCGATCGGGAGCCCCAGCCCGCTCCCCCCGCTGTCGCGCGACCGGGTCTGGTCGAGCCGGGTGAACCGCTCGAACACCCGCTCCCGCATCTCCACGGGTATGCCCGGCCCGTCGTCCCGCACCTCCACCACGGCCTGGTTCCCTTCGCCCCGAGCGGAGACCCACACCCGGGTGTCGCCGTACCGGTCGGCGTTGGCCAGGAGGTTGGTCAGCACTCGGCATAGCCGCAGCCGGTTCCCCCGGACGAAGAGCTCCGGCTCCACGTCCATGGTCAGTGGGAGCCGCGAGGGACGCCGCGCGACCTCCTCCTCGACCAGCACCCCCAGATCGAACCGCTCTTTGGCCGTCTCCGCCCCCGCGTCCAGCCGGGCCATCAGCAGCAGGTCGTGCACGATGTCCGACAGCCGCTGCGCGTCGTCGTACGCCGCCTGCCAGTCGGCCGCGTCCGGGTACGCCATCCCCGCCTCCAGCCGGACCATGAGGGCCGTGATCGGCGAGCGCAGCTCGTGGGAGGCGTCCGAGACGAAGTGCCGGTTGCGTTCCACGGCGTCCTCCAGCCGCGCCAGGGTGTCGTTGACCGTGACGGCCAGCTGGGCGACCTCATCCTGCGTGTCGGGCACGTCGACGCGCCGGCTCAGGTCCTGGCCGCTGATGCGTTCCAGTCCTGACCTGATCCGCTCCACGGGGGCCAGCACGCGACCGGTCCCGTACCAGGCGCCCCATCCCAGCAGCGCCACGATCACCGCCGCCGAGCCGGACAGCAGCACAGGCAGGAACGGCGAGCGCAGCAGGAACGGCTCGCGCATGGCGGCGTAGGCGACCACGGACCCGTACACGCTGGCGGAGTTGCGTGTCCCCACCACGACCATGCATCCGCCGGGCGGGCACACCCTGGCCTGGACCCGCATGTCGTGACCGGTGGGCCAGGCCCGGGTGACGGGCGGCCGGCCGGCGAGCGCCGCGTTGGCGGCGAGCACGTGTCCGCCGCGGTCCACGACCTGCATGGTGACCACGCCCTTCATGGGCGGGATCGGGCCGGTGAACCGGTGCTCGCCGATGACGCCGGCGAGGTGGCGGCTGGCCTCGTCGGCCTGGTCGACGAGGTCGGCCCGCGCCCGCACCGGGTACGTCAGCGAGATCGCCAGCACCTGCGCGAAGACGACGGCGCCGAACACCACCACCGTCGCGATGGTCATCCGGGCCCTGATGGAGCGGCCGAACACCATGGTCCGTACTGTGTCACGGACCGAACAAACCCCAGGTAAAACGGCATACGCCGTCAGCTGAGGAAGCTGCGGCGGTGCAGCTCGCGCACCTCCTCGGCCAGCTCCGGCACCGGGCCCTCGACCAACACGCCGGGGGCGACCTCGTTGATCGGGAGCGTGCGTACGGGCGGCTGCGGCGCGCCGAGCTCCGACAGCCACGAGGCGAGCTGCTCCGACGACGACACGTACACGATGCGGCCCAGCCCCACCCAGGCGTGGGCGGCGGCGCACATCGGGCAGTGCTCGCCCGAGGTGTAGACGGTGGCGGCCGCCCGCTCGGCAGGCGTCAGGTGCGCGGCCGACCAGCGGGCCAGGGCGAACTCGGGGTGCTGGGTGTTGTCGCCGGAGGCCACCCGGTTGTGGTCCTCGGCCAGGACGGTCCCGTCGCCCGAGACCAGCACCGAGCCGAACGGCTCGTCCCCTACTTCCAGCGCCTGAGTGGCCAGTTCGACACAGCGCCGCAGGTGCGGCATCTCCGATTCCGTGATCATGAGGCACTCATTCTAGAGGTGGCGAAGGTGAGCACGGCCGCGCAGCAGTAGGGGCGTCGACCACCCACTGGAGGTCGGCGAGGTGTGGGGCCCCCGTGCCGCGTCCGATGGCGGGCAGGGCCACGTTCACAATCGTGACGTCGAGCAGGACAAAGAAGATTCCTGCACACATCACAACGAAGGTAGCGGTCCTCCGAAAATTCATGATGTTTCACTATTTCCGCACGTCACGGAGAGGAAACCTCGCGCCGAGGCTACTGAAAATCGGTTGATCCCACGTATTAGCCTAGATGGGATGCCTCCCGATACGCGCATACCTCGCCGTCCCCTGCTCTCCTCCAACTCCCTGTGGCGGATGAAGTCCTACCTCCGCCCGTACGCCGTCAGGCTGATCCTCATCTGGCTGGTCGCCGTCGTCACGATCGCCGCCGGGATCTCCATGCCCCTCGTCAGCGAGAAGGTCATCGACGGCCCGATCCTCCATGGCGATCACGGAGCATTACTCCCGCTCGGGCTGCTGGCGCTCGGCGTGGGCGCCCTCGAAGCGTTCCTGATCTTCTTCAGGCGCTGGTCGCAGATCACGCCCGTGCTGGGGCTCGAGACCCGCATCCGAGACGACCTCTACGAACACCTGCAGCGCCTGCCGATGGGATTCCACGGCGACTGGCAGTCCGGCCAGTTGCTGTCGCGGGCCACGACCGACCTGTCCACCATCCGCCGCTTCCTCGGCTTCGGCATGCTCTTCCTGGTCATGAACGTGCTCCAGCTGATCACGGTGACCGTGCTGCTGCTGAACAAGTACTGGCCGCTGGGCCTGCTCGTCGCGGCCTCGGCCGTGCCGATCGTGTGGACCTCCCTCCGCTTCGAGAAGCGCTACATCAAGGTCTCCCGCCAGGTCCAGGACGAGCAGGGCGACCTCGCCACGCTCGTCGAGGAGTCGGCCATCGGCATCCGGACGATCAAGGCGTTCGGCCGCCGTCACCACGTCTACGACACCTACGACGACGCCGCGCTGAAGGTCTACGGCACCTCGATGGACAAGGTGCGCCTGTCGGCGAAGTTCTTCGCCTTCCTCGAGGTCATCCCCAACATCACGCTCGCCCTGGTGCTGCTGCTCGGTGCGCTGGCCGTCGGGTCCGGGGATCTCACGCTGGGCGGGCTGGTCGCGTTCACGACGCTGATGCTGCAGCTGGTCTGGCCGATCGCGAGCCTCGGCTACATCCTGGCCATGGCACAGGAGGCCATGACCTCCGCCGACCGGGTCATGGAGGTCATGGACACCGTGCCGTCCATCGAGGGCGGCGCCGAGACCGTCGACAGGCCGCGCGGCCACCTGCGCTTCGAGGGCGTCGGGTTCCACTTCCCCGGCTCCGAGCAGCCGGTGCTGCGCGACGTCTGGCTGGACGTGCGGCCCGGTGAGACGGTCGCCATCGTGGGCGCGACCGGCTCGGGCAAGACCACGCTGACCGCGCTGGTGCCCCGGCTGATCGACCCCACCGAGGGGCGCGTCACGATCGACGGCCACGACGTGCGCGACCTGACCCTGCCCACCCTGCGCTCGGTGGTGGCCACCGCGTTCGAGGAGCCCACGCTGTTCTCGATGAGCGTGCGCGAGAACCTCACCCTCGGCCGGCTCGACGCCACCGAGGAGGAGCTGGCCGCGGCCATCCAGACCGCGCAGGCGATGTTCGTGTACGACCTGCCGTGGGGCCTCGACACCCGCATCGGCGAGCAGGGCCTGTCGCTCTCCGGCGGCCAGCGTCAGCGGCTCGCCCTGGCCAGGGCCGTGCTGAGCAAGCCGCGGATCCTCGTGCTCGACGACACCCTGTCCGCGCTCGACGTCGAGACCGAGGCGCTGGTGGAGGAGGCGCTGCGCCACGTGCTGCGTGACGCCACCGGCATCGTGGTGGCCCACCGGGCCTCCACCGTGCTGCTCGCCGACAAGGTGGCGCTGCTGCGCGACGGCACGATCACGCACGTCGGCCACCACAACGAGCTGCTGACCGAGGTGCCCGAATACCGCGAGCTGCTCGCGCAGGACGCCGACTTCGACTCCACGGAAGGAGCGCTGCGTTGACCGCCACCACGACCGACTGGCGCGGCGTCGCCTCCGAGGACCAGGACGAGCTGTCGGAGAAGGTCTCCGTGCTGCTGCGGGAACGTTCCCGCAGGCTGCTGGGCGACCTGCTCTCGCCGTACCGGAAGCAGATCGCGCTGCTGACGGCGATCATCGTCGTCTCCAATCTCGCGGGGCTCGCGATCCCCTACCTGGTCAAGGTGGGCATCGACGCGGGCATCCCGCCGATGCTGCGCGGCAGCGGCCCCGCCACGCTGCTGACGGTGGTCGGGGTCATCCTGGCCGCCGCGGTGACCCAGGCGCTGACCAGGCAGGCGTTCCTGCGGCTGTCGGGAAAGATCGGCCAGAGCATCCTGCTGGAGCTGCGCAGGAGGGTGTTCGACCACTTCCAGCGGCTGTCGCTGAGCTTCCACGAGAAGTACACCTCCGGCCGGGTCATCTCCCGGCTCACCTCCGACATCGAGGCCATCGCCGAGCTGCTCCAGTCGGGCTTCGACGGGCTGGTGACGGCGGTGCTGACGATGTTCGGCACGGCGGCGCTGCTGCTGGTGCTGGACGTCCACCTGGGCCTGGTGGCGCTGATCCCGCTGCCGCTGCTGCTGCTGTTCACCAGGTGGTTCCGGCGGCAGTCGGCGATCGTCTACCGGCGTACGCGGGAGACGGTGGCCCTGGTGATCGTGCACTTCGTGGAGTCGATGACCGGCATCCGCGCGGTGCAGGCCTTCCGCAGGGAGCCGCGTAACCAGGAGATCTTCCAGCAGCTCAACGACGACTACCGCGACGCGAACGCCCGGAGCATGCAGCTCATCGCGGTCTTCATGCCCGGGATCAAGCTGATCGGCAACATGACGGTCGGCGGCGTGCTCATCTACGGCGGCTACCTGGCCTTCAACCAGGAGGTCACGGTCGGCGTGCTGGCCGCGTTCCTGCTGTACCTGCGGCAGTTCTACGAGCCGATGCAGGAGATCAGCCAGTTCTACAACACGCTCCAGTCCGCCGGCGCGGCGTTGGAGAAGCTGTCGGGCGTGCTGGAGGAGGAGCCCTCCGTGCCGGAGCCGCGCAAGCCCGCGGCGCTGCCGCAGGGCAGGGCGCGCGGCAAGGTGCGCTTCGAGGGCGTCAGGTTCGCCTACGTCGAGGAGATGCCGATCCTGCCGCGCCTCGACCTGACCGTCCCGGCCGGGCAGAGCGTGGCGCTGGTCGGGGCGACGGGCGCGGGCAAGACGACGCTGGCCAAGCTGATCTCCCGCTTCTACGACCCCACCGACGGCCGCGTGCTGCTCGACGGCGTCGATCTGCGCACGCTGGACGAGCCGACGCTGCGCCAGGCCGTGGTCATGGTGACGCAGGAGAACTTCCTGTTCAGCGGTACGGTCGCCGACAACATCAGGTTCGGCCGGCCGGACGCCACCGACCGGGAGATACGCGAGGCGGCCAAGGCGATCGGCGCGCACGACTTCATCTCCGGCCTGCCCGACGGCTACGACACCGAGGTGGGCAAGCGCGGCGGCCGCATGTCGGCCGGTCAGCGCCAGCTCGTCGCCTTCGCCAGGGCCTTCCTCGCCGATCCGGCCGTGCTGATCCTGGACGAGGCCACCTCGAGCCTCGACGTGCCGAGCGAGCGGCTGGTGCAGCGCGCGCTCCGGACGATCCTGGCCGACCGGACGGCGCTGATCATCGCGCACCGGCTCTCGACGGTGGAGATCGCCGACCGGGTGCTGGTGATGGACCGGGGCGAGATCGTGGAGGACGGGCCGCCGGACCAGCTCGTCGCCGCCTCGGGCCGGTTCGCCGCGCTGCACCGGGCTTGGCTGGAGAGTCTCAGCTGAGCACCCTAGTGGTGGTGCGCCACGGCCACGGTGTTCGCGTACAGCTCATAACCGACGAACATCGCCAGCGGCACCCCGAGCGCGACTAATAACCGGCCGGGCAGGTTCGTCCGCGCCGCGGACACCCTGCCCGGCCGCCCGGCCGCCGGCGCGAAGACCGGCGCGGGCTCCGGCGCGGGGTCGGGGACGAGCTCCGGATGTCGCGCCAGGTACCCCGAGGGGAAGGACGTGACGCGGTACGCCCCGCAGTGCGGGCAGCAGGTGCCCGACCAGGGCGGCTGCACCGCCACTCCTGAGCTGAGCCAGATCTCTACGTCGTTGCCGTGGACGTCGGTGAGGTGTCTGACGACGAAATCCTCTTCCCAGACGTACAGGCAACGCAGGCATTCGAAAGGCCACGCCTCGCGGGTCTCGAACCCATCGGTCACAGGACCACCCCCGGCTTCAGTTCGCCGTCCGATCCTGAGTGTCCGCCGGGTCCCGCAGCCCCGCAAGACGGGGCTGTATGACACTTACCGTTATGAAATGCTCACCAAGTGTCAGGTTACTCGTTCATAGAAGAGCGGATACTTGACCGGGCTGCGCAGCGGCGCGTCGTCGGGCACCGGTGGGTGGGCCGGCGGGATCAACTCCGGATGGCGCGCCAGATAGCCGTCCGGGAACGTCGTGGCCTGCTGACTTCCGCAGCGCGGGCAGATGACGGCGCCCGGCGACGGCGGCAGCACGGGCAGCCCACCGCACAGCCAGATCAGGCACTCGTTCCCGTGACGATCACTGAAGTGCCTGACGAGGTACTCCTCTTCCCAGACGTGCCAGCAACCACGGCACTCGAAAGGTACGTTCCTGCGTTCTTCCTCCAACGAGGTCACCCCCTTACCTTTTGAGTTTGTGCCTCTTTATCCGGATATCGCAACCCATGTCACCGAACCACGAACACAAAAGTGAAGGCGCCCGCCACCACGCTCAGCGTGCCGAGCCAGGCGAGGAACACGTCGAGGCCGGGGTCCAGGGGCCTGCCGCCGTGCAGGGCCTCCTGCACGCGGCGCCACCGCACCCCGGTCCTGATGAGCAGCAGGCTGCCGCAGAGCGCGGCCAGCGCGAAGGCCGCGGCGGCGGGCAGGGGCAGACCCTGCCTGAGCGACAGGCCGGCCGCACCGAGGCCGCCGGTGCACAGCGCCACAGCCGTGCGCACCCAGGCCAGCCGGGTCCGCTCACTCTGCAGCCCGCTGTCCCAGATCTCCTTCTCCGGCGCCATCCCGATCGCGCTCAGGCTGCCAGGATGATCAGAATCAGGGCGATCACCGCCACCGCCGCCACGCCGTACCCGAAGACGGCCGCCAGCGCGGGCGGCGGCAGCGGCGCCTGCTGGCGCAGGGCACGCTGGATGTGACGCCAGCGCGGGTACGCCATGCCCGCGGCCAGCGCGGAGAGCGTCACGAGTATGACGGCCAGCGCAGTACGGATCCACGGCACGAACACGTGCGGCGGCACCGCCGCCATCGCCACTCCACCCGCGCTGAGTGCCAGCGCCGTGCTCAGCCAGGTGAGGAAGGTCCGTTCGTTGGCCAAGGTGAAACGCGGGTCGGGTTCCATGGGACAAACGCTAGTTCGTCCCCTTTTCCCCTAGAGAAGCCGGGATTCAGCTGCCGCAGGCCTTGGCCACCTTCTCCACGTAGGCCGCGCTCTCGGTGCCGACCTTCTGGGCCGCGTCCACGGCGTCGTTGACGTCCTTGACGCTGATGCTGCTCAACGTCTTGGCCAGGTCGTCGGAGGCCTCTTTGAGCGTGGTGTTGGCGGCCTTGTCGGCGACGTCATTGAGCTTGGCCGAGGCGTCGTCGAGGGCCTTGTCCATGGCCTTGGGGTCGTCGGTCAGCTTGGTGACCTGGGCGGCCAGCTCTGTGACGATCTTCGGGGCTTCGAGGCAGGCCTGGGCCTTGTCGATGGTGTTGTTGACCTCGCCGCATCCGGCGACCAGGACGCACGCGGCGAAGGCTGTCAGGGGAAGGAACCGGCTCTTGAGGAGTCGCATGATTCGACCCTACCCAACGTATTCCAAAGGATCCCTTGACATCTTCGTCGTGGGTCGCTCAGTATCCCAAGCATGTCTTTGGAATCTTCGGGGTCTCCGCGGCGGCTGCTCGACGACGCGGCGGCGATGCGGGCGTTCGCGCATCCGGTGCGGCTGGCGCTGCACGAGCTGCTGCTCAGGTCGGGCGCCATGACCGCCGCCGAGGCCGGGCGGGAGGTCGGCGTCAGCCAGGCGCTGGCCTCGTACCACCTGCGGCAACTGGCCAAGTACGGCTTCGTGGAGCAGGCCGAGGCCAGGGACGAGCGCGAGCGGCCGTGGAAGGTGACCGAGACCGTCCAGGAATGGGACGACGGCGCGACAGCGCCGGAGCAGGCGGCCGCCCGGAGCCTGCTGGAGCAGGTCATCGCCGAACGGGCCCTGTCGCGGCTGGTGGAGTGGCAGCAGCGGCGCCCCGACGAGCCCGAGGCCTGGCGGCGGATCGGCGGCGTGGGCAACACGTACCTCTACGCCACGCCGGACGAGCTGACGGCGGTGGGCGCCGCCATCGCGGAGCTGCTGGGCCCGCTGATGTCGCGCGTCGACGACCCGTCGGCACGGCCCGAGGACGCCCGGCCGGTGCTCCTGACCCAGGTGGTCGTCCCCCTCCCACCCACCGGCTCCGGTGACTGAGACCCGGCCCGGCATCCGGGCGCTGCTCGGCGGCAACCGGGATTACCGGCGGTTACTCGTCGCCGGGCTGATCTCGCAGACCGGCGACTGGGTGGTCGGCACCGGGCTGGCCTTCCACGTCTACCGCCTCACCGGCTCGACACTGTCCACCGCGATCATGCTGTTGGCCTCGCGACTGCCCGACGTGGTGCTCGGCTCCGTGGCCGGGGCGCTGGCCGACCGGTGGGACCGCCGCCGGCTGCTGGTCGCCACCGACGTGCTGCTCGCGCTCGGCCTGCTGCCCCTGCTCGCCGTACGCGAGCCGGACCAGGTGTGGATCGTGTACGGGGTCGCCCTCTCGACCGGCGTCCTGAGCACGGTGCTCGCACCCGCGCAGAAGGCGCTCGTGCCCCAGGTCGTGGCGGACTCCCAGCTGGTACGGGCGAACGCCCTGCACGGTCAGACCGGTCAGGTCGCCCGCCTGCTGGGGGCGATGCTGGGCGGGGTCGCCGTCGGCGCCGGAGGGCTGGCCGCGGTCGTCCTGATCGACGTGGCGAGCTTCCTGCTCTCCGCGCTGCTCCAGGCCACGCTCCGCACGCCCGGACGCCCCGCCGGCGCGGCGACGATGGGCGGGCACTGGATCGCCGGGCTGCGTCTCGCCACGCGGGACACCGGAGTTCGCCTGCTGGTTGCGTACATGGTGATCACAGGGCTAGGCGAGGGGATCTTCGCCACGCTCGCGGCGCCCTTCGTCTCCGGTGTGCTCGGGGGCGACGGCGGCGCGTACGGGCTGTTCCTGTCCGTGCAGGCGGTGGGTGGGATCGCCGGCGGGCTCGTGGTCGCCCTCCATCCCAGTCGCGCCGCCCCGCGGGTGCTTCTGGGAGGCGCGACGGTCGCGTTCGGGGTGATGGATCTGGCCCTGTTCGCGTACCCGCTGGCGGTGCCGGCGCTCTGGCCCGCGCTGGTGCTGATCGGCCTGGCCGGGGTGCCTGCGGCGGCCGCGATGGCCGGGTTCACCACGCTGGCCCAGAGCGTCGCGGGTGACGACCACCGGGGAAGCGTGTTCGGGATCCTGGGCAGCGCCCAGGCGGCCACCGCGCTGACCGGCATGGTGCTGGCTGGGATGCTCGGCGGGACGATCGGCGTGGTGCCCGCGCTGTGTCTGCACGCCGCCGGGCTCATCGCCGCCGGCATCATGGCTCTGGCCTGGGATCATGCGTGAGTCGATATTGATCCATTCGCGATATCGCTATTAGACATCATGTGATCACATCTGCTTTGCTCCTTGCCCACTGACGAACGACAGTAAGGACAGAGCATGCGCAACCGCCGCCTCACGGCCGTGACCACGTTGACGATCTCCCTCCTGGCGGGCGGCGCCCTCCCGGCGGGTGCGGCTCACGCCGGGACCTCGGTGCAGGCGCTCTCCGGCGAGGCCCAGGCCCGCAAGGAGCTGCGCGCGCTGGAAGTCTCCTTCAAGGGCCGCATCGGCGCGTACGCCATCGACACCGCCACCGGCAAGACGATCGCGTACCGGTCGGGCGAACGTTTCCCGCTGCTGTCCACGTTCAAGGCGATGGCCTGCGCGGCCGTGCTGCACAAGGCCCGCACCTCCGACCCGGGGCTGATGGACAAGGTCGTGCACTGGACGGCCGACGAGCTCAAGCCGAACTCCCCCACCACCGAGAAGCACGTCAAGGACGGGCTGACCGTCGGCCGGCTGTGCGAGGCGGCCATCACCCTGAGCGACAACACCGCGGGCAACATGGTGCTCAAGCAGCTCGGCGGACCGGCCGGGCTGACCCGGTACTTCCGGACGCTCAAGGACCCGATCTCCCGCCTGGACCGCTGGGAGACCGAGCTGAACGACTGGACGCCCAAGGACAAGCGCGACACCACCACGCCCGCGACCATCGCCCGCGACCTGCGCGCGGTCACGACCGGGAACGCGCTCGACGCCAAGGACCGGGAGCAGCTCAACGCCTGGCTGCTCGCGACCAAGACGGGCGACGCCCGCATCCGCGCCGGCCTGCCCAAGACCTGGACGGTCGGGGACAAGACCGGCACGAACTCGGAGTTCGGCGGCGCGAACGACATCGCGGTCGTCTGGCCCGCCAAGGACGCCGCCCCCATCATCATGGCGGTCTACACCAACCGGGCCCGTGGCGAGGCCGGTGACGACACGGCGCTCGCCCGCACCGCCACCATCCTGGCCCGCGGCCTCGGCAAGCTCTGACGGCACGCCGTCCGGGGCCTTTCACGCGTCACGGCTGCGCTCCGGGTGAGGCGCTAGCGCGGGACCAGGGCGGTGGGGTCGATGATCCGGACGCGGGGGTCGCCGGGCCCGCGGCGCAGCCGTGAGACGAGATCCGACGTGCCGCCGGGCCCGTCGCCTGCCTTGCCGTCCCACACGACGACGGCCCTGGGCTCGGGGTCGAGTTCCAGGGCCTCCTCGACCATCCACGCGTTCGTCCGCGCGAACACCTCGTCACCCGACGCCGCGCCCGCCGGCAGCGATCTGACGTTCGCGTGGCGGCGGAGCTCCTCGAACCGGGCGCGCCAGGTCGTACCCGGCAGATCAACCGAGCTCCGTACGAACTCCTTGGGCGGCAGAGCCAGAAACAGGTGCACCGAGGCGCCGCGGCGCAGCGCCAGCTCGGCGCCGATGAGGTCCGCGCCACGCGCGCCGCCGCAGAACACGGCCGTTCCCGGCCCGATGTCCCACTCCTGGAAGACCGCGCTCATCTCGGCCGTGACCTCGCCGACCAGGTGCTGCGGAAAGCGCGGCGGCTCCCGGCCGGGCCGGTCCACCAGGTGGCCGCTCACGATGAGTACGCGCATACGCCTACCTTCGAAAGTCTCAGGGCTGCTCCTCCGCGCCCGGCGGGGGCGTCACCTCATGCTGGACCATGAGCTGGCCCCACTGGCCGTTCTCCGTACGGAAGATCTGCTCGATCCGTTCAACCTGTGCCGCCACGTCGGCCTCGGCCTCCGCGGCATCCCAGTCGAGGGCGGCGGTCCGCAGGTTCAGTGCCGCGTCGCCGTACAGCTTGCGCAGTTGCGCGAAGCCGATGAGGGCCTCGAACGCCGTCACCCCGCCCGCCAGCGCCGCGAGAACGGCGGCCGCGACGCCGCACGTCGCCCTGCCCGTGCCGGTCGCGAACTGGCCCGCCACGCCGGCCAGCGCCGACAGGATGAGCAGCACGTTGCGCACCCCGATCGCCTGCCGGTGGGCCAGCTCGTACTCGTCGCTCCGCTTTTCGTAGAACCGGCGCTGCTCGTCGATCCGCAATTCCCGATATAACGCCCGGAATTGCGCGTCCCGTTCCGTCATTCCGGCTCCTTGTCGGCCTCGATCGCGAGCACGGCGCGGCGGAGTGCGAGCTGCCTGTCCTCGCCCGCGTACGGGCCGGTTCTGCACAGGTAGCGGAAGTAAAGGGCGCGCAGCCGTTCGGCCTTCGCCCGCGCGGCGAGGTAGCCGTCCAGCGTTTCGCTCTCCCTGGCGTACTTGGTGCTGGCGGCCAGCGCGACCCCGATGACGGTGAGCAGGACGGCCGGCCACCGGTGGTCGGGAAGCACGGCCTGCACGCCGCCGAGTCCGGCGATGAGAGCCGACCCGAGCAGGATCAGGACCTGCTGGCGGCGGTAGCGGTTCTGGTCGCGCAGCGCCGCGCCGTCGTACCTGGCGAACACGGGGGTCACTTCGCGGTCGAGCACCTCGAAGTCGGCGGCCAGCCCGGGATAGGCGTCCTGCTTCCGCGCGGGGATCACCGACCGGGACGTGGCCGGTGCGCGGAGCGTAGGGAATCGCACGAGCAATGGTGGCCTCACGGCTACCTCCTGCACCGGGGAGGGAGAAGGCGCTCTCGCAAGTGGCAATGTATGCAAATTCCGGTGCACCGGCAACGCACTCGGCTCAGGGCACCGCCGAATGGGCCGGTTGGCGGGCGAGCCAGGCGGTCGGATGCCGGCGGATCTGGTCGATGGAGGTCAGGGCGGCGCCGATGACGGCGGCGTCCGGGCCGAGCAGGGCGGGCCGGACGGTGATGGGCGCTCAGGCGGCTGTCAGGACGCTGCGGCACTGGTCCTAGGATTTCTGGTATGGCAACTTGCGAACATCTTTCCGAGACGGGCGACCCGGCGCCGAAGACGCCAGAGGGCTGCGAGGAGTGCCTGGCGGTCGGAGGCCGCTGGGTGCACCTGCGGCGCTGCCTGGAGTGCGGCCACATCGGCTGCTGCGACTCCTCGCCGGGCAAGCACGCCACCAAGCACTTCCACGACACGAGCCACCCGGTGGTCCAGTCGTACGAACGCGGCGAGGACTGGCGGTGGTGCTTCGTCGACAGCCAGATGGGCTAGCGCTCCAGGATCGCCTCTTCGAAGTCGAGCTCGCTCATCACGTCACGGAGCACTTCGTCGTCGAGGCGGCGCTCGTCGCGCAGACGCACGAACACCTGCCGCTCGGCCTGGAGCATGTCACGGCGCAGGCGGCGGTAGAGCGCGCTGGGGGTCTCCGCGCCACCCTGCCCGCTACCGCCGCCCAGGCGCTCCCAGGCGGTCAGCGAGCGGCGCCACGACTTCTCCCTGAGCTGGTCGATGACCTGCTTCTGGATCTCGTCGGGCTCGCCCGCCTCACGCACCAGCCGGTCCAGCTCCGCCAGGCCCGCCTCCAGCGCGGCCTGCTGGGCCGCCGCCTCGGCCAGGCGGTCCTCGTACTGCTCCCGCTCGCTCGACACGCCCAGCCGTCTGATCAGCGCGGGGAACGTGGTGCCCTGGATGAGCAGGGTGCCGATCACGGTCGTGAACGTCAGGAAGAGCAGCATCGCGCGGTCCCGCTCGGCGACCCGCGGATCGATGGCGAACGCCGCCGCCAGCGACACCACGCCCCGCATGCCGGCCCAGCCGAGGATCACCGTCTGCTGCACGGTCGGCTGCGCATGGCCCTTGCGCACCAACTTGATCAGGTACGTCACCGCGAACACCCAGACGAACCTGCTGACGAGCGTCACCGCCAGCACGACGGCCGCGTACCCCGCGACCGCCCACGGGCTGTAGCCGGAGATGCCCTGGACCACGGTCGAGAGCTGCAGCCCGATCAGGGCGAAGACGATCGTCTCGAGGAAGAAGTCGGTGACCTTCCACACCGCGTCCGACACCAGCCGCGTCCCGAACCCCTGCAGGTGCATGCGGTTGCCCAGGTAGAGGCCCACGATCACCACGGCGATCACGCCGGAGGCGTGCACCGACTCCGCCGCGAGGTAGGCGGCGAACGGGATGAGCAGCATCAGCGTGTTCTCGACCAGCGAGTCACGCGTGTGCCGGAACAGCCAGGCCAGCACGAACGCCAGCGCCAGCCCGATCGCCACGCCGACCGCCGCGGAGTAGAGGAACTGGCCGACGCTGTGCCACAGGTCCACGGTCCCGCCTACGGCGGCCCCGATGGCCACCCGGTACGCCGTCAGCGCCGTGGCGTCGTTGAACAGGCTCTCCCCCACCAGGATCGTCAGCGTCCTGCGCGGCAGGCCCAGCCGCCGGCCGACCGCGACGGCGGCCACGGCGTCGGGCGGCGCGATGATGGCGCCCAGCGCGAACGCCAGCGCCAGCGGCAGGGCGGGCAGCATCAGGTGGACGACCATCCCGACGACGGCCGTGGTGAACAGCACGAGCCCGATCGACAGCAGCGCCACGGCCCGCTTGACCTCGCGCAGGCTCAGGTAGGAGCTGTCGAGCGCGGCGGAGTAGAGCAGCGGGGGCAGGAACACGTACAGCACCAGCTCCGGCTGCAGCGGCACCGACGGCACCAGCGGCGAGACCAGCAGCCCCGCCGCCACCAGCAGCAACGGGGCCGGCCAGCCCTTGCGCCGCGCCACGGCCGCGACGCCGATGGCGCCACCGGCCAGCAGCAGCAGTTGCAGGCCCATGCTCGGATTCACCGGCGCTCCTTCTGCCTCGGCCCGATCGCCTCGCCAGGAGCGTACCTGCCGGTGCTCAGGAGTGTGTCACCACTCCCTGCGGTCGCTCCGCTCGTGGTAGTCCGGCTGCTGCTCGGGACGCAGGCGCTCGCCCGTGGAGAACATGGGGTCCCCGACGTAGGGGCGGGACAGCGGGTCGCCCTGCGACGGCTCCGGCCGCCCCATGGCGAGCAGCGGGTCCACGGGGTTCGGCTGGCTCTGCTGGTAGGAGGCGTAGTCGTCGCGGACGGGCTGGGGCGCGGAGCGGCGCCTGCCCGCGCCGGGGATGCCGTGCATGGGGGTGCCCAGGCCCGCGGCGCCCTGGACCTGCTGCGGCTGTAGCTGCTGTGGCTGCTGTGGCTGCTGTGGCTGCTGTGGCTGCTGGTAAGCCTCAGGCCGCCGGGCGTAGGGGTCGGAGGGGTACGGGTCGTTCTGGAACGGGTCGGCGCGGTGCTGGGACGGCTGGTGGGGAGCGGGCGCCTGGGAGGGGAAGCCGAGCGGATCGGTGCTCAGCGGCGACTGGCTGCGCTGCTCGCCGGGCATCTGGTAGACGGGGCCGGTGTCGGAGTACTGCGGGCCGGCGAAGGGCTGCTCGGGCTGGGCGGCGTACTGGGGCGGGTCCGCGGTGTACTGCGGTCCGCTGAAGGGATCGCCGGTGTACTGCGGACCGCTGAAGGGGTCGCCGGTGTATCGCTGCTGGGGGCCGGTGCTGTCCACGTACTGGGGCCCGGTGAAGGGGTTGCGCTCGCCGTAGGCCGGATTCTCCCTGGAGGGGTCGCCGTAGGCCGGAGCCGGCTCCCGGGGCGGTTCGCCGTACGCCGGGGGCATGCTGTCCCGGGGCGCCGTGGTCTCGCTGTACGAGGCCACCAGCTTGTCCTGGTGGGCGGAGGGGGCGCCTCTGGCCACGAGGACGTCGTTGGGCGAAAGGGCGGCCGTGGGCCGGTCGTCGGGCTGGTGTTGAGGCTGGTGCTGCTGCGGCGGTGCCGAGACCTGCTGGGGCGGCCGATGGTACTGGCCGGTGCCCGGGATGACCTCGGTGCCCGGGTCGTGCGCGGGCACGGCGGGCTGCTCGCCCGTGGCCTCCGCGAACCCCTCGTCGAGCGTGTCGAGCAGGCGGCCGACGTCCTCCATCGGCATACGGAAGCTCGCTGTGCACATCTCGCCGCGCCAGAGGCTGAGAACCAGCGTGCCCTCATGCCACGTGACACGGAGACACCGCTCCTGACCTCGTGCATCGAAGAACACTTCGCCGAACGACGGCAACGGGACAACTTCCGACATGGCAGACATACTGCTTTAACCAGCCTTTATCCGTCCACTCAACCCCGGAAAACCCTCTGGAAACCGGACTTCCCACCTACACCGGGAACCCCACTGGTCACAGTCCGTGAAGAACTTTCTTCACCCAGCCGGAGTCCCGGTCGCCCAGTGTGCCATGGGACCAGCCGGGAGCGTCCCGGGAACGCCGGGATGCGTCTGGCCGATCACAGCGCGTTCGGCACGGCGACCCCGGAATGCGGGTAGCGTTTACTGCCGTGCCGGACTCCCATCTCCCGTCAGTGGACGAACTGCTCAAGGTCGCGGTAAACGCTCTCGGAGGGAGCGAACGGCAGGGCCAGCTCACCATGGTCCACGCCGTGCAGCAGGCCATCGACGACGAGAAGCACCTGGCGGTCCAGGCCGGCACCGGCACCGGCAAGTCGCTGGCGTACCTCGTGCCGTCGATCCGCCACGCGATGGAGAGCGACTCCCCCGTCGTGATCTCCACGGCCACGATCGCGCTGCAGCGCCAGCTCGTCGACCGCGACCTGCCCCGGCTGGCCGAGACGCTGGGCAAGGAGCTGCCGCACGAGCCGACGTTCGCCATCCTCAAGGGCCGGCGCAACTACCTGTGCCGCTACAAGGCCACGGCGGGCTGGCCCGAGGAGGACGAGCAGGACCAGCTCTTCGACCCGCGCGAGGTGAGCGCGACCGGCCGCATGGTCCAGCGCATCCAGGAGTGGGCCGACGAGACCGAGACCGGCGACCGCGACGAGCTGGTGCCGGGGGTGAGCGAGCAGGCGTGGCGGCAGTTCTCGGTGAGCGCGCAGGAGTGCCTGGGGGCCCAGCGCTGCCCGAGCGGCGCCGAATGCTTCGCCGAGCTGGCCCGCGCCCGTGCGGGCGAGGTGGACGTCGTGGTGACCAACCACGCGCTGCTGGCCATCGACGCCATGGGCGACCTGCCGGTGCTGCCCGAGCACGAGGTCGTGGTCGTGGACGAGGCCCACGAGCTGGTCGACCGGGTGACGTCGGTGGTGACCGGCGAGCTGTCGGAGCTCACCGTGTCACTGGCGGTGCGCCGGGTGGGGCGGCTGATCGAGCAGGCGATCGCCGACCAGCTCCAGGAGGCGGGCGAGGACCTCAAGGCACTGCTGACGGCCGCGCCGCCCGGGCGCATCGACGAGCTGCCGCAGGTGCTCGGGCTCACGCTGGCCCTCATACGCGACACCGCCTGGCGGTGCATCACGGCCCTGGGGCCGCGCGGCGCCGACAAGGACGACCCCGACAAGGCGGGGCAGCGCAAGGCCGCGTTCTCGACCCTGGACGACGTGCACGACACGGCCGTGCGCATGCTCGAGGCGTACGGCCACGACTCGGAGGCCGACCGGGCCGAGGTGGTCTGGCTCGACGCCGGCACCGACCGTCGTCCGCCCATGCTCCGGGTCGCGCCCCTGACGGTCAGCGGGATGCTGCGCGACAAGCTGTTCGGCGAGCGCACGGTGATCCTCACCTCCGCCACGCTGGCACTGGGCGGCACGTTCGACGGCCTCGCCGCGCAGTGGGGGCTGGGCGAGGGCAAGGGCTGGCAGGGCATCGACGTGGGCTCGCCGTTCGACCACCCGCGCGCGGGCATCCTGTACGTCGCCAAGCACCTGCCCCAGCCGGGGCGTGACGGGCTGCCCGAGCAGTACCTGGACGAGATCGTCGAGTTGATCGAGGCGGCCGGGGGGCGCACGCTCGGCCTCTTCTCGTCGATGCGCGCGGCCAAGGCGGCCACGGAGGCGCTGCGCGAGCGGCTGGACGTGCCGCTGCTCTGTCAGGGGGACGACTCGACGATGCTGCTGGTCAAGCAGTTCGCCGAGGACGAGCCGACATGCCTGTTCGGCACGCTGTCGCTGTGGCAGGGCGTGGACGTACCCGGGCCCTCGCTGCGCCTGGTCATCATCGACCGGGTGCCGTTCCCCCGCCCCGACGATCCGCTGACGTCGGCCCGTCAGCGCCACGTGGCGGCCAGGGGCGGCAACGGCTTCATGGCGGTCGCCGCCAACCACGCCGCCCTCCTCCTGGCCCAGGGGGCGGGGCGGCTGCTGCGGGCCCAGAACGACAAGGGCGTCATCGCGGTCCTCGACCCCCGGCTCGCCACGGCCCGCTACAGCGGCTTCCTCCTGGGCTCCCTCCCCCCGTTCTGGCGCACCACGGACCCGGCCATCCCCAGGGCCGCCTTGAAGCGCCTGGCAGCAGAGTCGGCAGACTGACCTCACGTACGCCCGGCAACGGGGGCGCGGGATGACCGCGCTTCGGGGGCGCGTTGCCACGCGGACGCGCCTCGAGGGCGGGCGTGATGCGGCGCGCAGTCGGGCGCCGGTGCGGTGAGGAGGTGTGCGGTGGAGCTCGGCGCAACGTGTGCGGCGGGCATGGGGACGCACCACCCAGCCGGCCAAGAAGGCGCTCCGTAACGGCGCTCAGCCGGTGAAGGGTCAGAGGCCGTTTCCTGGAAGGCTCTGCTCATGGTCGCGCTCGCACGGGGCTCCGCTGGTCACGCAGGCTGCCGCTCTCCGCCCCAGGCTCGCCGCTCCATCAGCCGAAGTACGGCGGGTGGCCTGCCCGTGCGCAGCCGTACAAGATGAAAGGCCATCAACCCCGCACGAAGCCGCAGCGAATCAGAACGGACTCAAATCGGGGCGCTTAGGAGAAAGACCATCGCCCGAGGAGACGCCGCGGAGTCGGCGGGACATCCACGGCACCAGGTGCTCGCGGATCCACTGGGCATCCTCGCGCCGCCGAGCCCGGGGATCCACGGCCTGCGGCGGCCAGTCCATGCGCCAGTCCTCGAACGGCACCCCCAGCACATCCAGCACCCGCGCCGCCACCAGCCGGTGCCCGTCCGCGTTCATGTGCAGCCGGTCCGCGCTCCACGCCCGCCAGTCGCGCAGCCCCTGCATCGACCACAGGTCCACCACCCGGCACCCGTACAGGTCGGCGATGGAGCGGATGTGCAGGTAGAAGATGGCGAAGCGGCCGCGCAGCCGTCGCATCAGCGGCGTGTCGCGCGGGTCCACCCCCGTGAACAGCACCACGTCGGCGCCCCCGGCCCGCAGGTCGCGGACGGCGCGGGCGAGCTTCTTGGCCATCTCGTCGGGGTCGCTGCCCGGCCTGAGCAGGTCGTTGCCCCCGGCGCAGAAGCTGACCAGATCGGGCGCCATCTCGACGGCCAGCGGCACCTGCTCGGTGACGATCTGGTCGAGCACCTTGCCGCGCACGGCCAGGTTGGCGTAGCGGAAGCCGGGCTCGTCGGCGGCGAGCCGTTCGGCCACCCGGTCCGCCCAGCCACGGTAGTGACCGTTCTGGCCGGGATCGTTCAGTCCTTCCGTGAAGCTGTCGCCGACGGCGACGAAGGACTTGTAGTGCCTCATGAGGTGGTGTTCATCTCCGCAATAGCCTGCAGCGCAAGAACGTATGACTGTAGTCCGAACCCCGCGATCGTGCCCGTCGCCACCCCGGCGACGACCGAGTTATGGCGAAACTCTTCCCTCGCGGCGGGGTTGCTGATGTGCACCTCGACGAGCGGGGCCGTGCGCTGCTTGATGGCGTCGCGCAGGGCGTAGGAGTAGTGGGTGAACGCGGCCGGGTTGAGCACCACCGGGATGCGGCCGTCGGCGGCCTCGTGGATCCAGCCGATCAGCTCGGCCTCGTCGTCGGTCTGGCGCACCTCGACGTGCTCGCCGAGCTTCCTGCCCGTGTCGCGGCAGAGGGCGGCCAGGTCGTCGAACGTCTCCGCCCCGTACACGTCGGGCTCGCGGGTGCCGAGCCGGCGCAGGTTGGGGCCGTTGAGCACCAGGATCATCCGGAGATCTCCTTGTAGGCGGCTTCGAGCAGCTCTTCTGCGGGGCCTTCGAGCCGGCCCGGCCTGGCCAGCCCGTCGAGCACGACGAACCGCTGCTTGGCGCCGCGGTTCTTCTTGTCCAGCCGCATGTGGTCGCGCAGCGACCGCCAGGCGTCGGCGCGGTAGGCGATGGGCAGGCCGACGCTGGTGAGGATGGACCGGGTGCGCTCGACGAGGTCGGCGCGGCCGGAGAGCCTGGAGAGCTCGGCGGCGTAGACCATGCCGATGGCGACGGCCTCGCCGTGGCGGATGGCGTAGTGCTCCTCGCGTTCGATGGCGTGGGCGAGGGTGTGGCCGTAGTTGAGGATCTCGCGCAGGCCCGCCTCGCGCAGGTCGGCGCCCACGACGTCGGCCTTGACCTGGATCTTGCGCTCGATCAGCTCGCGGGTGTGCGGGCCGTCGGGCCGGGTGGCGGCCTCCGGGTCGGATTCGATCAGCCGGAGGATCTCCGGGTCGGCGATGAAGCCGCCCTTGATGATCTCGGCCAGGCCGGCCACGTAGTCCCGCTTCGGCATGCTCGCCAGCGTGGACAGCTCGCACAGCACTCCGGCGGGCGGCAGGAACGTCCCCACGAGGTTCTTGCCCTCGGGGGTGTCGATGCCGTTCTTGCCGCCGACCGCCGCGTCGACCATGGCCAGCAGCGTCGTCGGCACGAGCACGACCTGCACGCCGCGCAGCCACGTGCCCGCCACGAACCCGGCCAGGTCGGTCGTCGCGCCGCCGCCCACGCCCACCACGGCGTCGGAGCGGGTCACGCCGTGGCGGCCGAGCGCCGACCAGAGCCCGGCGGCCACCTCGACGGTCTTGGCCTGCTCGCCGTCGGGCACGGGCAGCTCGACCACCTCGTGGCCGGCCTCGCGCAGCGCCGCGCCGACCGGGCCGGAGATCTCCGGCAGGGTCTCAGGACGGATGACGGCGACGGTGCGCACGCCGGGCTTGAGCAGCGTGGTCAGCTCGGCCTGCACGCCGGTGCCGATCACCACGTCGTACGGGCTGTCGCCGCGTACGGTGATCCGCGTGGCGCTCATGCGCCCTCCTTCGTCGGTCGCATGACCGCGACAAGGCGGCTGTGTTTGATTGGTCGCTCGCTCATGAGGGCAGCCCCTTGACGATCTCGTCGGCGAGCTCCTCGGGCTCACGCTTGTCGGTCACCACGGTGACCGACGCGAGCCGCTCGTAGACCGGCCGCCGCTCCTCCATGAGCTTCTTCAGCTGGCTGCGCGGGTTGAGCACGAGCAGCGGCCTGGCGGAGGCGAGGCCGACCCGCTGGACCGCGTCGGACAGCCCCACCTGCAGGTAGACCACGTGGTGGCCGTCGAGCAGGGCCTGCGTCTCCTCGTTGAGCACGGCGCCGCCGCCGAGCGAGAGGATGCCGTCGTGCTCGGCCAGCGCCCGGCGCACGGCCTCGTGCTCCAGCTCGCGGAAGCGGGCCTCACCGTCCTCGACGAAGATGTCGGAGACGGGCTTGCCCGCCACGGCCTCCACGTCGGAGTCGGTGTCGCGGAACCCGACGCCGAGCCGCTCGGCGAGCAGCAGCCCGAGTGTGGTCTTACCGGATCCAGGGGGACCGATCAGCACGGCGAGAGTCATTTGATCACCATCGAAGACAGGTAGCCGGACAGGTTGCGGGCGACCTCCTCGACGGAGTCGCCGCCGAACTTCTCGAGCGCCGTGTCGGCCAGCACCAGCGCGACCATGGCCTCGGCCACGATGCCGGCGGCCGGGACGGCGCAGACGTCGGAGCGCTCGTGGTGGGCCTTGGCCGCCTCGCCGGTCTTGACGTCGATGGTGGCCAGCGCCCTGGGGACGGTGGAGATCGGCTTCATGGCGGCGCTGACGCGCAGGATCTCGCCGTTCGTCATGCCGCCCTCGACGCCGCCCGCGCGGTTGGTGATGCGTCGTACGCCGTCTTCGGTGGTGTACTCGATCTCGTCGTGGGCTCGGGAGCCCGGCCTGCGCGCGGTCTCGAAGCCGTCGCCGACCGCGACGCCCTTGATCGCCTGGATGCCCATGAGCGCGCCGGCGAGGCGGGAGTCGAGCCTGCGGTCCCAGTGCGTGTAGCTGCCGAGGCCGGGCGGCAGGCCGTACGCGAGAACCTCGACGACGCCGCCGAGCGTGTCGCCGTCCTTGTGGGCCTTGTCGATCACGGCGATCATCGCGGCGCTGCCGTCGGGGTCGGAGCACCGCACCGGGTCCTCGTCGATCCTGGCCAGGTCGCCGGGCCCCGGCAGGGTCTCGGCCGGGCTCTTCGCGCCGCCGATCTCGGTGACGTGGCTGACGATGTCGACGCCCAGCGCCTGCTTGAGGAAGCGCCTGGCGACCTCGCCGAGCGCGACGCGGGCGGCCGTCTCGCGGGCGCTGGCCCGGTCGAGCACCTGCCTGGCGTCGTCGAACCCGTACTTCTGCATGCCCGCCAGGTCGGCGTGGCCCGGGCGCGGACGGGACCTGGGCGCGTTGCGCGCGAGGCCCTCCAGCTCGGCCGGGTCGACCGGGTCGGCCGCCATGACCTTCTCCCATTTGGGCCACTCGGTGTTGCCGATGCGGATGGCGACGGGGCTGCCCATCGTGCGGCCGTGGCGGACGCCGCCCACGATCGTGACCTGGTCCTGCTCGAACTTCATCCGCGCGCCGCGGCCATAACCGAGCCTCCGGCGGCGCAGGGCCTCGTCGATGGCGGCCGTGGTCACCTCCACCCCGGCCGGCAGGCCTTCGAGGATGGCGACGAGTTCGGGGCCGTGGGACTCTCCGGCGGTCAACCAGCGCAACATGCGTACAAGTCTTCCACGTGCTGCCTAGTGAGATGTCCGGCGTTCACCAGCCGAGACAGAGTGTGGTGAACGCGCCCAGCAGCATGAACGGCCCGAACGGGAACTGGGTGTGCCTGGTGCCGCGCCTGGTCAGGAGGATCGCCAGGCCGTAGAGGGCGCCCAGCACCTGCCCGCAGAAGGCCGCCACGATCCACGCCTGCCAGCCCAGCGCCCCGGCGGTCATGCCGATGAGCCCGGCCAGCTTGACGTCCCCCAGCCCCATCGCCTCCGGCCTGATGAACCAGAGCACCCCGTACACCGCCGTCAGGGCCGCCGCGCCGGCCAGCGCCCTGGGCAGCTCTCCCGTCGGCGCCAGTGACAGGGCCATGACGGGGTACGCCGGGAGCGTGATCGCGTCGGGCAGCAGGCTGGTACGCCAGTCGATGACCGCCAGGGCGGTGCCGATGACGGCTCCCGTCACGTACGGCAACCCGAACCGCCAGGCGACGAGGGCGGTCACGGCGGCGGTCACCACCTCCACGCCGGGAAACCACCCGGACAGGCGCGCCGGACCCTGGTCGTCGTAGTAGAGCGGGCTGTCGTCGTAGGAGCCGGCCAGCGCCCGGATGCGGCGTCCGCAGATCAGCCCGGCGAGCGCCATGAGTGCGACCACGAGCCGACCTTAATGCGCCCCTCGCGCCACCGGCGCCCGTATGGAGAGAGTCAGCGGACCTTCTTGGAGAACCACCGGCGGCGCCGGGCGGGCTCCACGCGGGCCACGGTCACGCCGTCGAGCCGATCGACGGTCCCCGACTCGACGGCCGCCAGCGCCTCCAGCACCGCCCCCTCGATCACGAACTGCACCGGCCCCGCCACGTCCACCACGACCGCCGCCGCCTTCTCCTGCACGGCCGCCTGGCACACCTGCAGCGCCGTGGCCTGAATCGGCCGCGCGTCGGGCCGCCATCTGGCCAGCGCGTCCGCGCCGGTGAAGGCGAGCACGGCCTGCCTGCCGTCCGCCCCGACGAGCTTGGGCAGCGCCATCTCGCTCTCCTTCTCCTGCCGCAGCCCGTGCGCGCCGACCTCGCTCTCGGCCAGCAGCGCCACCACGGGCACCAGCAGCCTGGCCCCGCCGAGGGCGTTGAGCACGTCGGCGGCATCGGCCGTGCCCGCCTGGTAGGAGGCGAGCGCGGCGGCGACGGCGGGCGCGGCGCTGCCGTCGTCGCTGGGATCGAGAGGTCGCGGGATGCTCGGCACAGCCCGAGACTACCCGCGCCCGTCCCGCTCTCCGAGCCGGGTCCGGAGCGCCCGCACCCCTGCGGCGAGCACCGGAGGCACGGTGATCAGGATGGTCACCGCATCACCGAGCCGCTCCCCCGCCGTGTCGAGCACCAGCCAGGCGACCAGCGGCATGAGCAGACTCCAGGTCCGCACGTCCGAGGCCAGCACCCACCGCAGGCAACGGAGACCGGCTCCCCGCACGGCGGCCATGCCTGGCCGGGGGTGGCCGTCCCGGGCGTCCCACCGTCGCAGGGTGATCGCCAGCCGCGGCATCCCGCTGACCAGTTGCACGGCGAACCGTATCCGCGGCCACCTGCCCGGGAGTGTGTGCAGTTCGCCGAGCCACTCCTCCAGCCAGCGGGCACGCGCTTCGCGTGGAAGCAGGGTGGCGCCCGCGGAGATGACGCCGAAGGACGCCTGGACGCCTTCCCCGCCGGGGAGGTTGGCGATGGACAGCCGTTCCAGCTCCTGTTCGAGACGCCCCAGACCGAGCCTGCCTGCGACCGGCGCGAAAGTCTCGAGCGTCTGGCGCGCTGTCCGCCGGCGCTTCGCCTCGGGCAGCCAGCGCAGCGTCCGCAGGTTGTGCAGCCGGTCCGCCAGCTTGAGCATCAGCACGCGCTCGCCCGTCTCGCTCGCCCAGATCGCGGGCACTTGCCGGGGATCCCGCAGCGCGGCCATGTCGCGTACCAGACGCACGACGGGCTCGCCGAACCCACGCACCAGCTCCTGCTCCGGGCAGTCGGTGTCCTCGAGCACGTCGTGCAGCAGGGCCGCGCAGAGCACCTCATGATCCATGCCCAGCTCGGCCAGGATCGCGGCGACGGCGACCGGGTGGGTGATGTAGGGCTCGCCGCTGCGCCGCCGCTGTCCGCGATGCCAGTGGGCGGCCGTCAGGTAGGCCCGCTCGACCATATGCAGCCGTTCGCCGGTGAGCGTGTCGCCGACGACCTTCAGCAGCGGCTGGAGCGAGCCGTTCACAGCCGCCCCCCGGCCGGGCCCGGACGGTTCAGCCAGCCGGGCGCCTGCTGCCTGCGCGACCGGTATGCCCGCGCGACAGCGTCACGCGCCTGCTCCGCCCCGTCCGCAGTGATCCGGTAGTAGCGGCGGCGCGGACGTCCTTCCGTCACGTGCGTCTCCGGGTCCTCCCACCGGCTCTCCACCCAGCCGACCTGCTCCAGTCTGGCCAGGATCGGGTAGACCGTCCCGCTCGGCAGCTCGGCCAGCTCACACACCTCGAGCCCGTAGCGATCGCGCCCGGGATCGTGGAGCAGGGCCCGCAGGACAGCCTGCGTCGGCATGGTCATCCGCAGGCTTCTCTTCATATCTCGTACTCTACATAGCTAGAACAAGCCCGGCCCCTCGCGCTTCGGCGACATGCCCGTACCCCGCCGACGATGTCGATCCCGAGCCGGCACGCGGCCGGACCGGCTATCCCAGGTCGGCGATGGCCGCCACCGGTCCGCCGCCCGAGGGGCCCTGGTGGACGGCGGCCACCGAGACGAAGACCGCCGGGTCGCCGGTGACCGAGGCCGCCACCCCGCCGACCGCGGCCTTGATCTGCCGGTGCCAGTGCACGTCGGAGTCGTCCAGCATGATGTTGCGCCGTCCGCGCACCCGTCCTGACGGGTCGGCCTCGCACTTCATGAAGACGTTCACCAGCCGCCCGCCGAGGTCCGATGGATGCGGGCGCTCCGGCAGCGGCAGGCCGGAGTCCCTGATGGCCTCCCAGATGCCGTCGGCGTCGAGGGCGTCCTTCATGACGCTGTGGCCGATGCGGTAGCGGCCGCCGATGCCGCGTACGTTCCCCACCAGAACGATCTGCGCCCGGTCCAGCTCCACCCCCGACGAGCACGATGCCACGGACGAGTACAGCGACAGGTCCTTGTGGATCTGGTCGGCGCGCGGCATGTCGATCTCGCCCAGCGCGACGGCGATGCCGAGGGCGGTGGTGGAGTTGGACAGGTCCATGGAGGGGCCGGTCTCCTCGATGGCGGTGTCCTGGCCGCGACTCTTGGCGTCGGTGATGGTGGCCAGGGTGAGCAGCGGCGTCTTGGTCTGCACGTAGTGGACGTCGCGCGGGTCGTCGATGCCCGCGATCTTCATGGCCTCGCGGACGCCTGCCGCGACCTTCTCCACCATGGCGGGCCTGCCGATGTCCTCGGGCAGGATCACCTCGCTCATCGCCACGCCCACCGACAGCCGCGGCTCGTCGGAGGCGGGAGCGTCGGCCGTGGTGGCGAAGACGGTGGCGTGCGGGCTGAGAATGCCGTCGGTGCCGCCGGACCACACCAGGGGCACGCTGTCCGGGGCCGGATGCCCGTGCTCGGCCAGCACCTCGCGGAAGGCCCGGTCGGCGAGGATACGGGTGTAGTCGTTCACGCCGCCGTTGCCCTCGGTCTTGCCGATGACGGCGAGCACCCGGTGTGCCTCGATCACCCCGTCGGCGATGAGCCGTGACAGGCCGGAGGCGTCGGTGACGCTCTCGATCGGCACCTTGCGCACTTCAATCGGGTCCGGCATGTGACGCCCCCTTCTCCGCTACCCGTCCCGCTTGGCGACGCTAGCCGAGGTGGTCGGCGGGACACATGTCAATGTCTGCCCACGAACGCCGCCGACGATGTCAAGGTGCGCTCAGCGCCACCGCGGGGCGGCCGGTATGGTCCTCGTTGTGATTCGCGAAGCACACGTCAACGGGATCAAGCTCGTATATCGCGAGGAAGGCGACCTCGCCTCTCCCCCACTCGTCCTGATCCACGGCCGGACCGCCGATCACAACGACTGGAACGGCATCACCCAGCACTTCGCGGCCCGCTACCGCGTGCTCGCCCTCGACCTGCGCGGGCACGGGGGGAGCGACCATCCCGGTTCGTACGAGCTGGCCGAGATGGCGGCGGACGTCGTCGCGCTCCTCGACCAGCTGGGCATCGGGCGGGCCACGGTGATCGGGCACTCGCTGGGCGGCGTGGTGGCGTACCGGATGGCGATGGACCACCCGGCGCGCGTCGAGCGGCTGGTGCTCGAGGACGCGCCGCCGCCGCTCCCGTTCGGGAACCGCCCGCCGATCGTGGAGGACGACTCCGCCGCGTTCGACTGGCGCATGATGCACCAGACCGAGCGGCAGCTGACCGACCCCGACCCCGCCGTGCTGGAAAGGCTCGCGGAGATCACCGCGCCCACGCTGGTGCTGTCGGGCGGGGAGCTGAGCCACGTCGGCACCGAGGCGGTGGCCGAGCGGATCCCGGGGGCGCGGCTGGTCACGATCGAGGTCGGCCACCTCATCCACGTGACCGCCCGGGGGCCGTTCCTGGAGGCCGTGGACGCCTTCCTGAACGGCTGAGCCGCCCGACCTCATCGGGCCGTAACCTTGGTGTCACGTTTCCGGGCCAGGGTAGTGGCGTGTTTGACATGCACGTACACCAGCGCCTGAAGAGGCTGAGGCTGATGGCCCCCTCCATCGGCCAGTGCGCCGTCGGCGCCGCGATCGCCTGGCTCGTGGCCAAGGACCTCCTCGGCCACAGCCGCCCGTTCTTCGCGCCCATCGCGGTCGTGGTCTGCATCGGCGTGGGGCTGGGGCAGCGGCTGCGGCGGGTGGTGGAGCTGGTCGCGGGGGTCAGCGTCGGCATCGGCGTCGGGGACCTGCTGGTGTCGTGGATCGGCTCGGGCGCGTGGCAGATCGCACTGGTGGTGGCGATCGCGATGGCCACGGCGGTGCTGCTGGACCGCGGCTCGGTGATCGTGCTGCAGGCGGGCTCCTCGGCCGTGCTCGTCGCGACCCTCCTGCCGCCGAGCGGCGCCGGCGGGTTCGCCAGGATGGTCGACGCGCTGGTCGGCGGCCTCGTGGGGCTCGCGGCGGTGGCCCTGCTGCCCGCCAGCCCGTCCGCGCTCGCCCAGCGGTACGCCAAAGGAATGTTCAGCACACTGGCCGACTCGCTGCGGCAGATCGCCGAGGCCATCGAGCAGCGCGACGTGCGCCTGGCCGGCGAGGCGCTGGAGGAGGCGCGGAGCAGCCAGACGAAGGTGGAGGAGTTCCTGCAGGCGCTGGAGACGAGCAAGGAGATCGCCACCATCTCGCCGCTGCACCGCCACCGCCGCCCCACCCTCGAGGGGTACGAGAAAGCGGCCGTGCCGCTCGATCACGCGCTCAGGAACACCAGGGTGCTGGCCAGGCGGGCCATCGTGGCGCTCGACGGCGGCAGCCCGCTCCCGCCGTGGCTGCCCGGCGCGCTACGCGACCTGGCGGACGCCAGTCTCATGCTGCGGGACGAGCTGGCCGCCGAACGACCGCCGGACAAGGTCACCAAGGCGGTCCTGGAGGTGGCCTCCCGCCAGAGGTCGGAGCGGTGGGGCTTCTCGGCGGATGTGATGATCGCCCAGCTACGGTCCATCATCGTGGACCTGCTCCAGGCGAGCGGCGCCCAGCGCGAGGAGGCGTTGGCGGCCCTGCCGCCAACCGACGTCCACACCCACGACGCCGACGGGCAGGCGCCGCGTGACCAGGAGGAGACGCGCCCTCCTCCCGCTCCGCCGGGAACGGCTCCGACCAAAGGGGCCTAGATAGGGCGAATGTGACCTCAACGTCATAAAGATCCGCCAAGGTATAAGGGTGCGAACCAGGCTCAGCGATCATGTGAAGGAACGACTGGGCACGTTCGGCCTCATGACACCCTCCATCGCGCAGTGCGCGATCGGAGCCGCGCTGGCCTGGATCATCGCCATCGAACTGCTCGGCCACCCACACCCCCTCTTCGCCCCGATCTCCGTGCTGATCTGCGTGGGCGTCGGGCTCGGACAACGGCTGCGCAGAGTGGCCGAACTGGTGATCGGCGTCAGCCTCGGGGTGGGCATCGGCGACCTGCTGGTGTCGTGGATCGGCTCGGGCGCATGGCAGCTCGCGCTCGTGGTGGCGCTGGCGATGACCGTGGCGGTGCTGCTGAACAGCGGGGCGCTGTTCGTCGCGCAGGCCGGCTCGTCGGCCGTGCTGGTGGCCGCCCTGGTGCCCGGCGACGGGGGCGGGGGCCTGGACCGGATGGTCGACGCGCTCACCGGGGGCGTCATCGGGATCCTGGCGGTGGCCCTGCTGCCCGCCAGCCCGTTCACGATCGCGGCCAAGCACCTGTCGGGGGTGCTCGACGCGCTGTCCACGGTGCTGGAACGGGCCGCGGAGGCGATCGAGAAGCGGGACGTGGACCTGGCGGCCGAGGCGCTGGAGCAGGCGCGCACCACGCAGGACGCGGTCCACGAGTACGAGCAGGCGCTGGAGACCGCCAAGGAGATCACGCTCATCTCGCCGCTGCACTGGCACCGCAAGGCCAGCCTGGCACGTTACGAGACCGCGGCCGTGCCGGTGGACCTGGCACTGCGGAACGCGCGGGTCCTGGCCAGGCGCACCCTCGCGGCGCTCGGCGAGGCCAGCCCGCCGCCCCCCGCCCTGGCGGAGGCGCTGCGCGAGGTCTCGGAGGCGGCGCTGCTACTGCAACTGGAGCTCGGGGCGGGCCGCGAACCGACGCTGGCCCGGCAGGCGCTGCTCGCCGTCGCGGCCCGCGAACGGCCCGAAGGGCTCGGCTTCTCGGCGCACGTGATCATCGCGCAGCTGCGTTCGGTGGTCGTCGACCTGCTGCAGGCGACGGGGATGGAGCACGAGGCCGCCACGGACACGCTGACGCCGCTGGACGAGGCGAGCAACGAGGGCTCCCGCAGCTGAGGGGCGCGCCGGTCAGGATGGCGTCGCGAAGGTACGCAGGACGTCCGCGATCTCGTCCACCTCAGTGAGCTTGCCGGATGCGACGGCGATGACGAGGTCGTAGGCAGAGTCGTCGACCGGATCGAGCTCGATCCCGTTCTTGGCGAGAAAGACATACGTCGTCAGCCACCCTGCCCGTTTGTTCCCATCAACGAGAGGGTGATTGGTGACGATCGAATGGAGCAAGGCCGCGGCTTTCACGAACACGTCGGGATAGGCGTCGTGGCCGAACAGGGACGTCTGCGGCCGCAGGAGCGCCGCCTCGAGCAGCCCGAGATCGCGCATCTGGATGGGGCCGCCCACGGCAGTGCGGGCGATGCGCAGCCCCTGCTCGAGAGTGACATAACGGGTCACTCGCCTAGCCTCCGCAACAGGTCGGCGAAGCGCCGAGCGCCCTTCTCCGCGAGCGCGTCGGTGACTTCGTCGTCGGAGACGTGCTCGAGGTAATAGTCGATCGCGTGCAGAGCCACCTGCTGCATGCTGCGCCCCTCGAACTCGGCGCGCTTACGGAGGGCCGCGGTCTGCTCATCGGTCAAGCGAAGGGTCATAGCCATACCTCCCATCGTAGGTCGAAGGCGGTATCACCGCGATACCACCACCGCCAGTTTACCCTTCACTACTCTCCGTCGGCGTTGAGTTCGGCGATGACCGCCCGCGACCAGTTGCGCGCGCTCAGCCTGCCGACCGCGAGGACCGTGGAGGTGCCAGGGATGTGGGCCATGGCCTCGATGGACCCGTACTGCTTGCGTGACGCCTTCGGATCGACCTTCATCCGCGGCAGGCGGGTCGCGGCGCCGTCGGGGGCGAGGCGCCAGGTGCTGCCGAGACCCGGGCCGCTCGAGCCGAGCAGGACGCCGCCGGAGCCGTCCTGGGCGAGTTTCGGGCAGCAGATCGGCGGGGTGGTCACCGGGTGGCGGTTCCAGGTGGAGCCGTTCCAGCGCAGCACGATCGGCGGCGGGTCGGCGGGGTCGGGGCCGCCCTCCCCATGGTTGAACGTGTGCTCGCCCACCGCCCACGCCTCCTTCGCCGACAGGGCCACGACGTCGGTGAGGAAGGCGTCCTCCTCGGGCGGCGCGGGGTCGGGGAAGCGGTAGGCGGGGGTGGGGACCAGGCGCCAGGCGCGGCCGTTCCAGTGCATGGCGGCCGGCTGGGTGAGCGGGCCCGGTGTCGTGCTCGATGTCCGGTGGCCGACCGCCCACATGTCGTCGGGCGCGGCGGCGTCCAGGGCGCTGGCCTGGGCGGGGAGCATGACGGTTCGCCAGCGCGCGCCGTCCCAGTGGCCCACCCTGCGCTCCTCGGCGATGACCCAGACGTCGTCGGGCGAGAACACCTGCGCGTCGCTGACGTGCCACCGGTACGGCGGCAGCCGGCGCCAGCCCGTGCCGTCCCGGCGGAACACGCGCGTGTCGTTATCGTCCGACCGGAACAGCCACAGGCCGCCTGGACCCGACGCGCCGAGGCGGAGATCCCCGATCACCTCGATGTCGCCGAGACCGTCGGGCAGCGGGGCCGGCCGCCAGGTGCTGCCGTCGTAGCCGAGCAGGAACGCCTTGCTGTCCCGTACCCCGACCGCCCACGCGTCGTGGGGGCCGGTGGCGACGACGTCCCAGAGCTCGCCGCCGGGCTCCGCGCCGACGTAGGCGTAACGCCAGCCGCCGGGCGCCGCGGCCGGGACGTCGGGGCTCTCCCCCGTCGCGGGCGTGGGGACGGCCTGTGTGGTGGCCGGTACGGCGGGCGGCTGGGACCCATGGTCACGCGCCGGGGCCTGGCAGGCCGCGGCGAGTCCGAGCAGCAGGGCCATCGCGACATGCCGGCGCTTCACCCAGCCAGACATACCACGATTTATCGGCAGTACTCGTCCGTATGCTCAGCGCGGCACGAGATGGAAGAACGACCCGTCCATCGGGCCGACGTCGACGCGGGAGATCTCGTCCAGCGTCTTGAATTCTCTATAAGTTCCCTGAAGGAATCAGGCAACTCGGACAGGCGTGACCCGGCCCATGCCACCCCTGTGCTCGGTGAGAGCTAACACAGGGGTGGCGTGGGCGTGGTGGAAGCCGGTCCGGTGGTGAGAATTCCTGACATGCCCTGTTCGGGACGGCTGGTGCCGTACCGGCTGGGGTGCATGGCCCGCCGGACGCTGTCCATCACCGGGCGGTGGTGGGGCGGGCACCGTGCGCCGGTCGGGCACACGGCTGGAGGTCATCGCATCGTTCTTAACTGCGTTGGTCGTTGCTGCGTTGGTGGCGGTGCGTGCGGGCCGTTTCGGGGTGGGGCGGTTCTTGGATCTGTCCCGTGCCGCCGGTCGGGGGTGCAGGTCGGTCCGGGTGCGGCGGGCGCGCCGCGCCGCCCGCGTGGCCTTTCGGGGCCGGCGGGCGCGGGCGACGTTGCCCTCCACCACCGTGGCGATGGTGCGTTCGCCGGTGGTGCGGTGGGTGCGGGTGGCGTGCTGGCCGAGCAGGCCGCGGGCGAGGATCCGCTCGGCCGCCGCCCGGTCCCGGTCGCACGACAGCCCGCAGGCTGGGGCAGGACGCCCACGTCCAGCCCTGCTCGGCGAGCCGGTCGGGGGCCGGGGAATGTTTCAGGGGCGAGGTGCCTTCTCCGCAGCGGGGGCAGTACTTGGAGATGCCGCGGGCCGGGACGGTGACCACCGTGACGGTGTGCTTGGCGGCCAGGTGCCGGATCGCCTCGGCGACCTGCCCGCGTACCTGCCCGGACAGGCGGGCGTTGGCCCGTCCGCGGCGTCCGCGTGCTTCCAGGGTGGCCAGGTCCTCCAGGTAGATGACCGTCGCCCCGGCGGTGAGCGCCTGGTCGACCGCCCAGCGGGCGGCCGACCAGGCCAGCGCGTGGTTCAGGTTGCGGATGCGTGTGCACACGCGTTCGTGCTCGACCTCGAGGACCTCACAAGCCCGACTCAGGGTGGCGTGGCGCAGGTCGGCGGGCGTGAGGCCGGCCAGCAGCCGTTGCAGACGCTCACGTTTGGCGGCCAGGTGCTCACGCAGGTGCCGCAGCCGGTGCAGTTTGGCCGAGACGCCGGTTGCGTCGTAGGTCAGCGGCCGTCCGTCGGAGGTGACCCGGCCGCCGCTCAGGCGTCCTGTCGCGCCGGTCAAAAGTGTGTTGAGGCCCCAGTCGAACCCGCATGCGAGCACGTGGCCGGTGGCGGGCGCGATCGCGATCGGGGTTTGGAACGGCAGATCGACGCGCACCCGGCCCTTGGTGACGCGCAGCGTGGGGGTGCACAGCTTCGCGTCCGCAGGAACGGTGGGGGGGCAGGGTGAGCGGCAGCACGTGCCAGGCCCATTCCCTGCCGGAGGTGGGAGCGTCGGTCAGGGGGAGCCGGACCCGAAGACGGGCGTTGCGCTCGCCGGTGCGCTCGCCGACGACCAGTTGCTTGTCCGCCGCGGCCAGCACGATCTGCGCCGCAACCGTCGGCGGCTGCTCCAGGTCGGTCAGATCTGCCGGTAACGCGCCATACTCGGCCAGGTGGGCGCGCACCTTGCCGCGTGCGGTTACGGATCTCCACCGCCGTCACCCCGTCCGGGAGCAGCGTCCGCAGCGCCTCCCATTCGGCGATGGCCCGCTTGCGCGGATCGGCTGGCCAGGTCTGGATGATCGCCGCCACCAGGCAGCGGCGATGCAGCACCAGACGCAACGCGCGGGCGGCCTGCTCTTGTGCGCAGCGCAGCACGCGATCGCACACATGCACGCCCGTGGGCGGGGCCACGGCCCAGCCCAGCCGCCGGATCGCCATCCAGCCCTTGGACGGCAACGCCCGCCCGTCCCCACCGACTCCGGAGGCCAGCGCGTCCAGATCAGCCGCAGTCCACCGCTCTGCGAGGAGGCGGGCGGTCAGATCCCGCGCCAGATCGGCCAGCCACGCCACCCGCTGCGCCAGCAACAGCCGAGGGACGATCTCGCCGGTCTTTTCCACTATCGCGCCATGCGCGGTACAGGGAGCGGTCGCGGTCAGTGTGCTCACGCACCGCTCCCTGCCCGCAAGCGGTATCGATGCGTGCGCCGCACAAGCTGCACTCCGCCCACCCCCGCCTCAGAACTCACGATATGTGACCGCCACACTACCTAAAGTTTGCACCATGAGGTAGAAGGCTTGAGCGATAAGACTCCGCCGGATCCGGTTCATACCCTGCGTACCAGGACGCTCGCCATCGTCTTCGACGGCCTGCGCCCATTGACATAGAGGTCAGGCCGAGAGGTGCTTGAGCCGGGTCACCGCCTCGTCGATGACCTCGTCCTTCTTGCAGAAGGCGAACCGGACGAAGTGGCGGCCGCGTTCGGCGTGGTCGTAGAAGACCTGGGTCGGGATGGCCACCACCCCGGCGAGCTCGGGGAGGCGGCGCGTGAGCTCGAGGCCGTCCGAGAAGCCCAAGGGGCGGATGTCCGTCTGGACGAAATACGTGCCGGAAGGCCGCAGGACGGAGAAACCGGCGGCCGCGAGGCCCTCCATGAGGCGGTCGCGCTTGTCCTGGAGCCCCGCGCGCAGGGCGGTGACCCACTCCAGCTCGTTCCGCAGCCCGTACGCCACCGCCAGCTGCCACGGCGCGCTCGCCGTGAACGTGAGGAACTGCTTGACCGTCTGCACCGCCGTGACCAGGGCGGGAGGGGCGCACACCCAGCCGGTCTTCCAGCCGGTGACCGAGAACGTCTTGCCCGCGGAGGAGATCATCACCGTGCGCTCGCGCATGCCGGGCAGCGTGGCCAGCGGGATGTGCTCGACCCCGTCGAACGTCAGGTGCTCGTACACCTCGTCCGTCACCGCGACCAGGTCGCGTTCCTGGCAGAGCGTGGCGATGACCTCCAGCTCGGCGCGGGTGAACACGGTCCCCGTGGGGTTGTGCGGCGAGTTGACGAGAATCGCGCGGGTGCGGGGGGTGACCGCGGCACGCAGCTCGTCCGGGTCGAACGTGAAGCGGCCCTCCACCGGCCGCATCGTCACCGCCACCAGCCGCGCCTGGGCGAGCGCGATCGACGCCGCGTAGGAGTCGTAGTACGGCTCGAAGGCGATCACCTCGTCCCCCGGCTCGCACAGGGCGAGCACGGCCGCCGCGATGGCCTCCGTGGCCCCCACCGTGATCAGGATCTCGCCAGCCGGATCGTAGGAGAGGCCGTAGTGGGCGGCGCGGTGCTCCGAGACGGCCCGGCGCAGCTCCGGCGTGCCCGGACCCGGCGGGTACTGGTTCGCGCCCGAGTTGATCGCCTGGACCGCGCGGTCGAGCATCGCCGCGGGCCCGTCGGTGTCGGGGAAGCCCTGACCGAGGTTGATCGATCCGGTCTCGAGGGCGAGCGCGCTCATCTCCGCGAAAATCGTCGTGCCGAAGGCGCGCATCCTGGCAACAAGTGGTCCGGTCACAACGCCACACTATTAGTCTCATCCCATGATCACCCGGGTCGTGCTCGCCCTTGCCCTGACCGTGCCCCCCGTCATGACCCCGAGCGCCGCCGGCGCGTCCGCGTGCCCGGTCGCCGTCCCCGCGCGGACGGCCTGCGGTTTCCTGGAGGTACCGGAGCGCAGGGACGCGCCCGGCCGGACGATCAAGGTGGGGTACGCGGTCCACACCTCGACCGCCAGGAACCGCAGACCTGACCCCGTCGTGTACATGAGCGGCGGCCCGGCGTCGGCGTCCATGCAGCTCACCGGGTTCCTAAGCCAGATGTTCCCCGACCGCGACGTGGTGGCGGTCGAGCAGCGCGGCAGCAAGTACTCCCAGCCGGTCCTGGGCTGCCCCGAGACGGCCGAGGCGCTGCTCGGGCAGCTCAGGCGGCCGCCCGCCGACGTCGCGGCGGCCGCCGGACAGTGCCGGGCGAGGCTGCAGGAGCAGGGCATCGACCTGCGGGGATACAACACCAAGGAGATCGCGGCCGACGTCGTCGCGTTACGTCAGAAGCTCGGCTACGAGTCCTGGAACCTGTTCGGCGTCAGCTATTCCACCAGGGTCATGGTGGACGTGGCCGCCGCCGACCCCCGAGGGGTGCGGTCGGTGGTGCTGGACTCGTACCTGCCGGAGAGCGTCAACTGGTACGACGACGCCGCCGGGAACCTCGCGGACACGGCCGCCCGGCTCGGCATGAAGGACGCGTTCGACGCCGCGACCGCCCGGCTGAACGCGGCACCCGCCCAGGTGACCACCAACGACCCGATCCTCGGCAGGGCGTTCCAGGCGCGGATCAGCGGCGACGACCTGGCCACGATCATGGCCGAGGCGCTGCACGAGGCGGACGTGGCAGCGGTCGCGCCCGCGATGGTCGGCGCGCTCGCCGAGGGCCACGACGAGCTGCTGCGGCCGCTGGCCGACGCCGTCGGCGGGGGGCTGGTGTCGCACGAGTTCGGGCTGTATCACGCGGTGCAGTGCCAGGACGAGGTCCCGTTCAACACATACACCCCTAAGTCCCGACTTTTCACCGTAAATGCGGACAAGGCGGTGTGTGATGCCTGGCAGCTCCCCAAGGCCCAGCCCGTCAACGCCACCACCAAGGCCCCGGTGTACGTGGTGGGCGGGCAGTACGACCCGACCACCCCGACCAGGACCAGCAAGCCCGCCGCGGAAGCCCTCCCCGGCGCCCGCTTCGAGGAGTTCCCCGGCGCCGCCCACGCCGTCTTCCTGACCAGCGCCTGCGCCCGGCGCAAGATCCTCGAGTTCATGAACGACCCGGCGCAGCACACGGCCTCCCCCTGCCGGGACGACGACGTCGCCGACGCCGCCGTGCGTCCGGGCGACCTGCACGTGACCGCGGCCCCGTACCGGATCTCGAACTCCCCGTGGCTGGCCGCGCCCTTCGCCCTGTTCGCGATCGTCTCCCTGATCCAGCTGGTCGCGAACGCGCTCAAGGGCCGGGCGCTGGGGGCCTTCGGCGGGCTGTCCGGCGTGGCGTTCGCCGGGCTGGTCGGCCAGTCCGTCTACGCCCTGGCCGGCAGGAACGAGACCGCGCTGGCCGTCGGCGTACCCGGCACGGTCGTCACCTGCACCTGGATCGCCGCCGCCTCGGTCGTGCTGACCGCCGCGGCGCTCCTTCGCCACCGCCGGTGGCCGCAGATCGCGGCGGCCGTCATCGGCGCCGGATTCCTCGTATGGTGGTTCACCTGGTTCCTCTGACACGCATCCGTGAGCTCGACGCCCTACGCGGCTTCGCGGTGGGCGGGATCATGCTGGTCAACACCTGGCAGCACACCGACAAGGGCGCGCGCAACGCGGTCGACTGGACCATCGAGGCCCTGTTCCAGAGCCGGTTCTACCCGATCTTCTCGCTGCTGTTCGGCATCAGCTTCGTGCTGGTACTGCGTACCAACAGCCGCTGGGCGCTGCTGAGCAGGCTGTTCTGGCTGTTCTGCCTCGGGATGGCGCAGCACCTGTTCTACGACGGCGAGGTGCTGACCGACTACGCCGTCTGCGGCGCGGCGGTGCTGCTGCCCGCCTCCTTCCTGTCCGGCGGCCTGCCGGTGCTGCTGCTGGGGCTGGCGGCGATGGTCTGGGGGCTTCAGGTGGGCGCCGGGCCGTATCTGATCCCCGGCCTGTTCCTGGTCGGCATGGGGCTGTGCCGGCTGCGTCCGCCCAGGTGGCTGCTGCTGCCCTCGTTCGCGGTCACGGCGCTGGCCACCGTGCTGCTGACGGCCGCCTGGGCGAGCGTGCGCGCCCAGGCGGTCGGGCACGCGAGCGCGCAGGCCTGGATCCTCTACAGCGTGGCCGCGCTGGCGGGCGCGGCGGCGTACTCGCTGGGGCTGCTGCTCCTCCTGCGGCCCCAGCTGTCGGCGGTGCTGGAGCCGCTGGGCAGGATGGCGCTGACCAACTACGTCTCGGGCACCGCGGTGATCGTCCTGGCCCTGCCGCTGCTGAACGCCGACCCGACCCGCTGGTCGGTGGTGGCGCTGGCGGCGCTGACGGTGGCCGCGCAGGTGCTGTTCAGCAGGTGGTGGCTGAGCAGGTTCAGGTACGGCCCCCTCGAATGGATCTGGCGATGCCTGACCTGGTTTCGACCGGTGCCCAACCGGCTAGAGTCGGTCCGTGACCACAATCGCCCTCTGCCAGATCCCGGTCTCACCTGATCCCGCCGTCAACCTCATGCGTGCCACGGAGGCGCTCGCCAGGGCCGAGGGGGCCGACCTGGCGATCTTCCCCGAGGCCACGCTCACCCGCTACGGCAGGCGCATCACGGACCTGGCCGAGCCGCTGGACGGACCGTTCGTGTCCGGCCTGGCGCAGGCGGCCAAGCAGCACGGCCTGTCGGTGATCGCCGGGGTCTTCGAGCCGGGTGAGGGCCGGGTCCACAACACGGCCGTGGCCATCGACGCGCAGGGCGCGGTGCAGGCGGCGTACCGGAAGATCCACCTGTTCGACTCGTTCGGCGCGAAGGAGTCCGACCTGGTCGCACCCGGCGCGGAGCCGACCGTGGTCGAGCTCGCCGGGCTCAGGATCGGCCTCGTCACCTGCTACGACGTGCGCTTCCCCGAGCTGGCCAGGGCGCTGGTGGACAAGGGCGCCGAGCTGTTCGCGGTGATCGCCGCCTGGGGCTCGGGGCCGCTCAAGGAGGACCACTGGGTCACCCTGGTCAGGGCCCGCGCGCTGGAGAACACCATGTGGACCGCGGCCGTCGGCCAGGCGCCCAATCCGGCCGAGTCGTCCGACGGCTACGGCGTGGGGCGCAGCATGCTGGTCGATCCGCTGGGCGTGGTCCGCGCCGACCTGGGCACGGCGCCCGGCGTCCAGATCGTACGGGTGGACCACGAATGGACGTCCACCGCCAGAACCACCCTGCCGTGCCTCCAACACCGGGTCCTCTGAGGTTCAACCGATCGTAAAGTAGTACCGTGAGCGGAACGCAGATGCAGAAGGTTGTCCCGCCGCGTCTGCTCGTGCCATATCTGTCGGGCAAGCGCACGGTCATCTCGGGTTACGTCTACCGCGTCCAGGACTGCGTCAGACTGACCACGCCCGAGTCGCTCTATTTCGGGCTCGACCTGTCGTTCGACGGGTCGGAGCTGTTCGCGGAGGTGCCCGAGCTCTACGTCATGCGCTGGTACGCGCGCGACGTCGACACGTACGCGGTGCCGTACGGGCCGCACATGGGTGGCGACTGGAGCGACACGCCGCCGTTCGCGGGCAACGGGTTCACGACGTCGTCGGATCACGTGGTGCCGCAGTTCCACACCGTTCCGATGCCGATCCCGGCCGGGGCGGAGATCGTGCACGTCACCGCCGGCGGCGAGAAACCCTTCGCCGAGTACGACGGCCTGACCTGGCGGCGTGCCGCATGAGTGAGACGATTACGCCGGTGGCGTCCGGCTTCGTGGCCCGCTTCGGCGATCGCACGCTGCCCGCCGCCCTGGGCCCCGACAGCGACCAGGTGGTGCTGTTCAGCGAGACCGAGCTGGATGGGTTCGAGCCCGCCTCGGGCTACTGGCGGCGGGTGGTGGCCAGGTCGCAGATCGAATGGCTGGTGCTGATCCGCACGGTGGGGGCGTTCGGCGGCGAGCCCTGCATCGTGCTGGACGAGGACGACGACGGGCTGCACATCGCCTACACGGGTCACAGCGGGATGAAGGCGGAGGCACTGGGCTACTGGATGGTCGACCACGGCGCCTACGAGGTCGTGGTGCCCCGCGAGGAGGTCTTCTCGATCCGCGTCGAACGGATTCCGGTCCCGTAAGTCAACCGGCCGCCGTTCCGGGTGTCTCTATGGCGTGACCGAAACAGCGACCATGGCGCAGCCGTCGTTCGCCGACCTGTTCGCGGCCCAGTACCACTCCCTGGTACGCCTGGCCGGGCTGCTCGGCGCGGACGACCCTGAGGACATCGCCCAGGAGGCGTTCGCCCGGCTGCACAGCAGGCGCCTGCGCGACGACGGGGCCGCCCTGTCCTACCTGCGCGCGACCGTCTGCAACCTCACCCGTAACCGCCTGCGACATCTCAGGCTCGTACGACTGCGCCGCCCCGACCCGCCCGAACCGGCCCGCAGCAGCGAACACGCGGTCATCGTCTCCGAGGAGCACCGCGAACTGCTGGCCGCCGTGGACCGCCTGCCGCGCCGCCAGCGCGAGGCCCTCGTCCTGCGTTACTGGCTGGACCTTTCGGAACGCGAGATCGCCGAGGCCATGGGCGTGTCGCCCGGATCGGTGAAGACCCACGCGAGCAGGGCGCTGGCCGCCCTGGGCAAGGCGCTGAAGGAGGAGGACGCGTGAACGACCTGGAAGAGCGCCTGCGATCCGCGCTCGACGCCCGTGCCCGGACCTTCGAGGCCGGCCCGCACGCCTGGACGCGTGTCATGGAGCGCAGAGCGCGCCGCCACCCGTCCCGGTGGCTGCTGGCCGCGCTGCCGGCGGCGCTGCTGGCCGCGTTCGTTCCCGTCCTGCTCAACGGGGGCCTGGGCAGGAACACCGCGACCGACCCGACCGGGGTCTACCAGCAGCTCATGAAGGAGAGGACGCCCCTCGGCGAGGAGGTGACCGTCGACAACCCCTCCGAGGGCAAGCCGCTGCGCCTCTGGTTCGCCAAGGCGAAGCTCGGCTATCCCGAGCTCTGCGTCGTCGTGGAGCGGGCTGCCTCCGAGCCGTACGGGAAGTGCTCGGATCTCTATCAGGGGGATTCCTCGGACGCCTGGTTCGTGGGCGGCAGCCTGCGGGACGGGGCGGCCACCGCGATGGACTGGGGTGTGGCACGCCAGGACGTGGGCGCGGTCACGGGTGTCACAAAGGGCGGGAAGGAGTTCCCCGGCACGCTGCGGAGCCTGGACGGAGCGCCGTACCGGATCTGGACCGTGACCTATCCGGCCCAGGAAACGATACTCAAGGTGGAGATCGCCGACGTCAAGGGCAGAAACGTCGGCTGGCGACCCCGCGCCATGATGTCTCCGCCGACCGAGCCCGCCCTGGGCGCGTCCATGGAGCTGCCCGAGGGCGTCTCGGTGCGGGCGGTCCGATCGAAGCAGGGGCAGGAACTCACCTGGACGCGGGCCGGCGCGTATGTCGGCAGCCTGGCGGTCCCTCCGCAGCTCGGGCCCACGCAGACGATCTCGCGTTCCGACGTGATCGTCGGCGTCGCGCCCAAGGACGTCGTCAGGATCGAGGTCTCGGTCAACGACGGAGGCACGGTAACCATGGAGACCAGGCCGGATCCGTGGAACCTGGGAGTGGCGCTGTTCGCCGGACCGTCGTCGGCTGATGCCCGCGGGAAGGGCTATCGCGTGATCTCCTATGACGCGTCAGGCTGGCGGGTCAACGTGGACATGGTAGGGGGCACCAACGATGACCCACGCCCGGCGGTCGGCGAGGTGATGACCATCCCGGGCACCGAGGGCTCCGGCAAGCCGATGCGCGTCTGGTTCGACAAGAACAACGAGTTCTGCTACTCCGGAGGCGTCGTGCCGGACGACTGGAGCTCCTCCAGCAGCTGCGTGGAGAGCTTCCGGGAGGGCCCCTTCGGTTACGAGGAGACGACCAGCTACCTGCCCGACCCCGGTGTCGTCAGCTACTTCGGCCCGGCCGGCGAGGACTGGGAGTCGGTCGACGCGGTGCTCTCCGACGGCCGGCAGATCCGCGGCTCGTTCCTGCGTGGCACGGGCACCCCGCGCCCGGTCTGGTACGTCAACGTCCCTCTCGGCGCCGAGGTCGGGGGCTTCCTCATGAAGCTGAAGGACAAGCCGGTCAAGCAGGTCCCGATATACACCAAGGACTGCGCGCGACAAGCCGCGAGATCCGACGCCACGCATCACACGCTGCCCGCGGGCGTCACCGCTCTCCTCACCCCGGACTGCGTGGCGTTCTGGGAGGGCAGCGAGGTGGTGCCGTCGCTGCCCGGGCCGCTGCCGGACGGCAAGCTGAGCGACCTGCTGGACCAGGAGCGGCCGACCCGGTGGATCGACGGAGAGAAGACCTGGTACGGCTACGCCCTCGCCGGCACCGTCAAGGTCGTGGCCACGAGGAAGAACGGCACCACCGCCACGGCCGACGCCGCCCCCGATCCGTGGGGACAGGATGTGGCGCTGTTCGCCGCCCGTGAATCGGCGAGAAAGTTCACCGTCGGGGACGTCGTCTTGAAGGGCTACGACGCCGACGGCAAGGAGCTGTGGCGGAAGGACCCGCCCTCCTAGCCGAGGCCCCTCCTAGCCGAGAGCGCCTCCGACGCCGAGGTTGCGGAAGCGGGCCTGGCGGGCCGCGAAACGGTCCGCCGGGCTCGCCTCCAGCAGCCGCGCCGTCTCGTACTCCAGCGCCCGCCCCACCCGCTCGCAGAACTGCCTCGGCTCATAGGCGGCATCGGGCAGCTCCGGGACGACCCGGTCCACGATGCCGTCCTGGCGCAGGTCGGTGGCGCGGATGCGCTGGGCCTGGGCGATCTCCGGTGCGAAGTCCACCGAGCGGTAGAGGATGGCCGAGGCGCCCTCCGGCGGCAGCGGCGACAGCCAGGCGTGCTGCGCGCAGAGCACCCGGTCAGCGGGCAGCAGCGCCAGGGCCGCGCCGCCGGCGCCCTCGCCGAGCAGCAGGCACACGGTGGGCGCGTCGAGCATGACCAGCTCGGCCAGGCAGCGGGCGATCTTGGCGGCCAGCCCGCCCTCCTCGGCCGCCTTCGACAGGTCGGCCCCGGCCGTGTCGATCACCGTGATCAGCGGCAGGCCCAGCTCGGCCGCCAGCCGCATGCCGCGCCTGGCCACCCTGAGCCCGGCCGGGCCGAGCGGCGAGTTGGCCCGCTGGACCCGCCGGTCCTGGCCGAGCACCACCGCCGGCACCGTGCCGAACCTGGCCAGCGCGAGCAGCAGCCCCGGCTCGTTCTCGCCCTCGCCGCTGCCGCTGAGCGGGGTCACGTCGGTGGCGGCGAGCTTGAGCAGCGCGCGCACGCCGGGCCGGTCGTCGCGGCGGGAGCGGGTGATCGCCTCCCAAGGCTCGACGGGCCGCAGGTCCTCCTCCGGAGGCTCGCCGGCCACGACGCCCGACCTGTCGTCGGCGAGCACGCCGAGCGCCTTGATGGCGATCTCCCGTGCCTCCTCGGCCGGCACCACCGCGTCGAGCAGCCCCTTGCGGTGCAGGTTCTCGGCGACCTGAACGCCTTCGGGGAAGGGGTAGCCGTGCAGCGACTCGAACACCCGCGGCCCGAGGAACCCGATCAGCGCGCCCGGTTCGGCCAGCGTGACGTGGCCGAGCGAGCCCCACGACGCGAACACCCCGCCCGTCGTCGGATGCCGCAGGTAGACCAGGTAGGGCAGGCCCTCGGCCCGGTGCGCCTGGATCGCGGCGGCGACCTTCACCATCTGGACGAACGCGAGCGCGCCCTCCTGCATGCGCGTGCCGCCCGACGCGGGCGCGGCCAGCAGCGGCAGCCGCTCGCGGGTGGCCCGCTCGATCGCGGCCGTGAGCCGCTCGGCCGCCGCCAGCCCGATCGAGCCCGCCATGAACGAGAACTCGCAGGCCGCGATGGCCACCCTGCGGCCGCCGAGCAGCCCTTCGCCGGTGATGACCGCCTCGTCGTAGCCGGACTTGGCGCGGGCCGCGGCCAGCTCGTCGGCGTAGGAGGAGCCGGGCTGCGCGGGGTCGGCGGGCGGCGCGTCCCACGATTTCCACGACCCCCGGTCGAGGATCGTTTCGATCAGTGTGCGCGCGTCCGGACGGCTCACTATCGCTCCCTAGATGTCAGCCACATTGCAATGTTGACGCATGAAAGCGCCCTCCGGTGCCGCCGGATGCGGATCATCGTTCGCGCTCTTCCAGCCAGGCGAGCACCGCGATGTCCCCGAGGGGTCCGAGCAAGATCAACCTCCCGCGTGCGTTCGGGGCGAAAGAACATTCTCTCAGTTGCACGCACCCGGTGGCCTACCCTGGGTCCGGTGAATCACCTGGCCGAGCGCATCATGAGCCTGCGCCCTTCGTGCGGCCCCGTCCGGCTGGTGGCGGTGGACGGTCCGGCGGGGGCGGGCAAGACGACGTTCGCGATCCGGCTGGGTGCGGCGCTGGGCTGCCAGGCGATCCACAGCGACGACTTCCCCGTGCCGTGGGAGGAGGGCCCCGGCGGCTGGTTCCACGCGCTGGAGTCGCAGGTGCTCGTCCCGCTGCGGGACGGTCTGCCGGGAGATTTTCGCAGGTACGACTGGGTACGCGGCGAATACGCCGAGAGAGTTTCCGTCCCGGTCGCACCGGCCCTGGTCATCGAGGGCGTCGGCACGGCCCGCGCCTCCATCGCCCGTTCGCTGGCGTTCACCGTCTGGTTGGAGGCTCCCCGGGAGCTGCGGTTCGCCCGGGTCATGGAGCGGGACGGGGCCGAGCTGGAGCCGCGGTGGCGGGAGTGGTTCGCGGCGGAGGAGGAGTGGTTCGCCGATGACCGGACCCGGGAGCGGGCCGATCTGATCGTCCCCACCGATTAGAGGTGCGCGACGTCGTTGAACCGGACGATCCCGGAACGGTCCCAGACGGACACGGAGCCGTTCAGCACCGGCGCGAAGTCCAGCACGGCGCCCAGCTCCGCGTCAGGGCCGCCCGCGAGGACGTGGCGCAGCCCCAGCACCACCGAGTCGTGGGCGACGATCAGCACCCGCCGCCCCGCCGCGTGCTCGCGCAGGTCGGCGAGGAGGTCGCGGAGCCTGGTCACGACGTCGGCCAGGGACTCGCCGCCGGGCGGCCGGAAGGCGTAGGGCCCCTCGGCCTCCCGCCGCGCCAGCTCTCCGGGGAACCTCTCCCTGATCGCCGCCAGGTTGTAGTGCGCGAACGCCCCCGCCTCCTGGTCCCTGAGCCGCTCGTCCACGGTCACCGGGAGCGGGCCGGCGCCCCACGCCTCCAGGGCCACCCGCCACGTGTCGAGCGCCCGCAGGTAGGGCGAGCACCACACCACCTCGGGGGTCTCGGCCGCGGGCATGCCCGCCAGTAACCGCCCGAGCGCCGCGGCCTGCCGCCTGCCCAGCTCCGTCAGCGTGACCTCGTGGTCGCCCGGCTCGTAGCGCAGCGGCCGGTCGCCGGCCTGCTGGTGGGCGAGATTCGCCGAACTCTGTCCGTGTCGCACAGCGATGATCCGCTCCGGGGCCATTCCGCCATCTTGTCACGGACCTGCCCACCGGCTGATCAGCGAGCGGACAGCACCTTTGCGAGCGCCTCGGCGACGTCGGCGGCCGCCTCCGGGGCGGCCATGAGCATCGCCTGGCGGACCCACACGACGGTCCTGGCGGCCTCCTCGGCGGCCGGGCAGGGTTCGGCGCGGGCGCCCTCGGCGCTGAGGGCGGCCATGGTCCCGAGCGGCGGATACCCGGCGTCGAGCGGCACCCCCTCCGCGGCCATGGCGGCGAGCACGAACACGCGGTCCACGCCGGGGTCGAGGCGGAGCATCAGGAGATGGCGCGAGTCGCGGGTCGTGCCTTCGGGCCGGGGCACCACGCTCACGCCGGGGACGGCGGCCAGCTCGCGTTCCAGGGCGGCGCAGAAGGCGTTCCTGCGGTCGATCTCCGCGTCGAGGCGGTCCAGCCAGGGCAGCAGGAGTGCCGCCTGGATCTCGGTGAGGCGCAGGTTCCAGCCCACGGACGGGTGGCCGTACCAGCGCCCGCCGAGCTCGCGGCCGACGTTGCAGGCCGACCAGCAACGACCGTGCACGGCCTCGTCGCGGCAGACAATCAGGCCGCCCTCGCCCGCGGTCATCGCCTTGCTGGACTGGAAGCTGTAGACGCCCGCGTCGCCCAGGCCGCCGACGGGCCGCTCATGGTACGTGGCGCCGTGCGCCTGGGCGGCGTCCTCGACGACCGCGAGGCCGTGGCGGGCGGCCAGGGCGTTGAGGGGGTCCATGGCGGCCGGGCTGCCCGCCAGGTGCACGGGCATGATCGCGGCTGTCCTGCCGGTCAGGGCGTCCTGTACGGTCTGCGCGGACAGGTGCAGGTCGGCCGGGTCCACGTCGGCGATGACGGGCGTGGCACCGGTCAGCAGCACGGCGGTGGCCGACGCCACGAACGTGTACGCCGGGACGACCACCTCGTCCCCTCTGCCCACGCCCAGACCGCGCAGCGCGGCGAACAGGCCGAGCGTGGCGTTGCCGACCGCGACGCCGTACGGGACGCCGGAGAGCCCGGCGAACGCGGCGGTCAGGTCCGCGACCACGGAGCCGCCCTGCGTGGCCCCCCAGAGGCCGCTCTCGAGCACCTTGGTGACGAGCTCGCGCTGCGCGGGATCGAGGGGCGGCGGCCAGGCGGGCCAGGGGGCCGACCGGACGGGGGTGCCGCCGTGGAGGGCGAGCGTCACGAGAGCTTTCCCTTCATGAACCGAGGAGGCGGGCCAGGTTGGCGCCCTGGACGAGGGCGCGATCGGCGTCGCTGAGCGGGGCCAGGGCGACGCGGCCGTAGCCCGTGCGCAGGTCGAGGAAGCACGCGTCCGAGCCGAACAGCACCCGCTCGGCGCCCGCCAGCGCGGCCAGCCGGGCGATCCACCGGCCGGTCATCCTCGAGCCGCACGTCTCCAGGAACACGTTCGGGTGCTCGGCCACGAGGCGGGCCGCCCGGCCGAAACCGTACGCCCAGAGCCCCGTGTGCCCCATGATCAGCCGCACGTGCGGATGCCGGGCGGCGACGGCGGCGAACTGGGCGGGGTCGCTCCACGGCGAGTCCGTCTGGCCGTGCGCGAGCACCGGCAGGCCGAGCCGCCAGACCGGCTCGTACAGGGAGTCGTCGAGGCGGCACCGGTGCACGTCGGGGTGGAGCTTGACCCCCCACACGCCGTCGCGGGCGAGCGGGGTGCGGTGGTGCGGGTTGTAGACCTGCCACACGCCGAACCGGCCGGGGAAGCGCTCGGCGATCTCCATGGCCAGTTCGTTGCCGCGCACGGCGTCCGGGCCGACGGCGAGCAGGTGGCTGATGCCCATCGCGGTGACGCCGATCCGGTCCATCGCGGCCACGAGGTGCTCGGCGGTGGGATGCGGGACGATGAAGTCGGGCCAGGTCCCGACGTGGCCGTGGGCGTCGAGGATCACAGCAGCGCCTCCAGCGTCCCGGCGGCGATCCGTTCGACGTCCTCCGGGGGCAGGTCGAGGTGGTCGAGCAGGAAGCGCGGCCCGCAGTCGTCGGACACCGGCGCGCCCGTGCCGAACACCAGCCGCTCCGCCCCGAACCGCGCCGCCAGCCACTCGACGCCGCCCTGGGTGTTGACGGTGCCGATCTCGGCCAGGACGTCCGGCGCCTCGGTCATCAGCTCGGCCAGCGCGCGAAGCCTGCGGTAGCCGGGGTTGAGCACGAGGAGGGGCAGGCCGGGCAGGCGCTCGGCGAGGTGGCGGAGCTGGGCGGGCGAGGTCTCGTCCAGGTCGACCGCCACGGGCAGGCCGATCTCGGCCAGCCACCGCACGGCGGTCGGTCCCGTGAGGTCGAAGCGGTGGCGTTCGGGGCAGAGCCTGATCATCCGTACGCCCCACGCCGCCACCGCTTCAGGGCCCTCCGGCTCGCCCCCGGCCCCCGGCACCACCACGGGTACGGGGATCAGCCGGGGGTCGCCGAGCGCGAGCAGCGCCTCGTTGCCCGCCCGCGGGTCGGAGTAGAGGCTGAGCGTGTGGGTGACGCAGGCCCGGTCGATGCCCAGCCGGCCCATCTCGTCCCGGGGGTCGTTCGGCAGGTCGTCGAACGGCACGGGACCGATGAGCCGGTGGGCGTCGATCACGTATTTCGGCACAGACCGAAACCTAATAGAGTCACTGATTGACGGTCAAGGCCGGGCAGCCCGGATCGAGCCTGATCCTGGCCAGGTCCCTGCCCACGAGCGCCCACGCCCGCCAGGAGCCGGGCTCGAAGTGCAGCTGCGGGTTGGTGTACCACTCGTCGCCGAGCCCGGTCGCCAGGAGCTTCGCCTCGGCGCCCAGCTCGTACGCGTTCCCGCCGCCGAAGAACGTGGACGCGAACACCCTGCCCCGGTGCACGGTCAGCTCGCCGTACCCGGAGAGCTTGCCCTGCCGGACCACCTGCCTGGTGGCCAGGTCCATGGCGATCCAGGTGCCGGTGTCGCGCTTGTAGACGCCGTACAGCAGCCCGTCGTGCACCTTGATGTCCTGGAACGTGCGGTGTCCCGGGACCGGGTCCACCTGCCAGAGCACCTTGCGCGCGCGCAGGTCGAAGGCGGCCACGGACGCGGACGTCCTGACCGGCGGGGTCCCGCCGCCGCCGAGCACGTCGCCGCCCAGGTAGACGACACCACCCCGGGGGTCGAGCGAGAGGCTCATGAGGCTCTCGTCGGGGATGACGCCCTCGTAGACGTCGATGCGGCCAGTGCGCGGGTCGACCACGGACAGGGCGCCGTTCAGCCTGGCGCCGAGCGGGGCGCTGGCGACAACGAGCTTGTCGGTCGTGGGGTCGTACTCGATGTCCCAGGGGCGCTGCTGGCCGTGTCCCAGGTAGCCGACGCTGCGCACCTTGTCCGTGCGCAGGTCGACGGAGACGATCTGACCGCTCGGGTAGATCGCGGCGTAGATCTTGTCGCCCCGCCGTACGAGGTCCTTCGGCTCGCCGGGCATCCGGAACCTGCGCCGCTCGCCCGTACGCAGGTCGCGTACCTCCATGGAGAAGTGGCCGCCGATGTAGACGGCGCGGTTCGGCACAAGGAGCATGCTCTGCGGCCGCTCCGGGCCGCTGGGCAGGCCGGCGTCGATCAGGTCGACGAAATCGGACTTCCCGGTACGGAGGTCCAGCCACCACATGCCGCCGCTGCCCGCGAAGCCGAGCAGGGTGTTCTCGTCGAGCTGCTGCAGCCGCCTGGTCTCGTCGCCCGGCGACGGCGGGTCGGCGACCTTGGTGAAGGCGGTGTCGCCCGTCCGGTAGCGGTGGACGGCGCCGTCGGGCCGGGAGGTGGCGTAGACGGTTTCATCGGCTGCCACGGTCAGCATGTCGATCGTGCCGCCCTCGAGGGTAACGCGCCGCTCGTCCGTGCCGTCCGAGCGCACGTCGATCAGCACGTCGCCGGCGGCGGCCAGCACCCGGTCGCCGTGGACGGTGACGGCGCCGACGCCGGTCGGGGCGTTCGCCAGTTCCTTGACCGTGCCGTCCGCCCGGGTGATCCGGACGAGCTTGCCCTTGTCGAGCAGCCCCGCGTACACGTAGGTGTCGTCGGCGGCGACCGCCCGCACGTACCGCTCGCCCTGGACCAGCACGCCGAAGTCGCGCACCGCGCCGGTGGCCGGGACGTACTCACGGACCTTGCCGTCCGGGTAGGTGCCCGCGTAGATCGTGCCGTCGGGCGCGGCGGCGAGGCTCCAGACGAAGCCGCCGTTCTTCCCGAACGACGCCAGACGCTCCACGGCGCCCGTGGCCGGGTCGAAGCGGTAGAGGTCGGGCACCGGATAGGTGCCGACGTAGATCTTGCCGCCGGACACGGCCGTGGCCCACGCGCCCTCCGGCTCACCGGCGGCCGGGCCGTCGGGCAGGGTGACGCTCCTGACGACCTTCCGGGTGGCGAGGTCGACGTCGGCGAGCACGGGCGGCTTCAGGCCGCGGGTCACCACGTAGGCGTGCCCGTCGTGCACGGCGGCGCCCACGATGGCGCCGGTGACCGACGCCGGGCCGAACCGCTCCACCGCCGGGGCGTCGCAGGAGGCCGCCCGGGCGACCGGGCCGGTAAGGAGCGCGGGTAAGAGCGCCGACAGGATGACCAGGACGGAGCGGAGCACAGTCGCACCTCACGTTCATTGCTGAGCAATTATGGGCCAGACCGTAACTTTATAAGCACGGTTCGTCAATGGCATGATGTGCGCCATGGCGATTGAGGATCGGACCGGTATGCCGTTCGACGCGTGGCGGCTGGTCGGCGAGCTGGAGGTGGCGCTCGACGTGGACGTGCTGTTCGGGGCTTACCCGGACCGCGACGGACCACCCGGCACGCCCGACTCGGTGCTCGGGCTGCTGGACGGGCACCGGATCCGGGCGGGGGCGGTGGCGAGCCTGCGGGCGGCGCTGTTCGACGTGCGCTCGGGCAACGACGAGCTGCTCGCGCGGGAGGCCCCGGAGGTCGTTCCGGTCGGGGCTGTGGACCTGCGCGACCCGATCGGCGCGGCACGCGAGCTGGACCGGCTGGCCTCGGAAGGCGTCCGGGCCGTGCGGCTGTTCCCCGACGAGCAGGGCGTCGAGGCGGGGTTCCCGTCCGTGCGGCACGTCGCCCGGCGGGCGGCGCGGCTCGGCCTGGTGGTGCTCACCGGAGGCGACGTGCGCAGGTTCTGGCAGCCCTTCGCCGGGCTCGGGGCCAGGGTGGTCTTCCTTGACACGCACTTCTACCACCTGGGCGACTTCCTGGTGGCCGCCGCGGACGAGCCCGGCTTCCATACCTCCACCCGCCTGCTCAACTCCCCTGACGCGCTGGAGCTCGCCGCCGCCGAACTCGGCGCCGACCGCCTCCTGTACGGCTCGCGCACCCCGCACTACGAGCCTCTCGTGCCCCTCCTGCGGCTGGCGACCAGCGGGCTGAAGCCGGAGGAGATCGCCGCCGTGGCAGGCGGCAACGCGACAGGACTCCTGGGGAGGTCCCAGCCGTGATCATCGATGTGCACGCCCACTGGGGCCCGTGGTTCTTCACCATGGACGTGGCCGAGGCCAACCTCGCCACCATGGACCGCTACGGCATCGACCGGGCGATCGTCTCCGCCACCGAGGCCGTCATCTACGACGCGCAGGCGGGCAACCGCGCACTCGCCGCGTACCTGGAGACGCAGGACCGCCTGCTCGGCTACGTCACGGTCAACCCGCGCCGGTTGCGCGAGGCGGAGGCGGACCTGGCGGCGTACCTGCCGGGCGGGCGGTTCGTCGGCGTCAAGATCCACACCGACTACACGGGCTCGCCGGTCGCCTCTCCGCAGCTCCGCGACGCGCTCACGCTGGTCGCCGCGACCGGCCGGCCCGCGCTCGTGCACACCTGGGGCACGTCGGTGCTCGCCCTGGCGGAGCTCTGCCAGGACATCCCGGACCTGCGGGTGATCGCCGGGCACATGGGCGCCGACGGCTTCCGGTACGCCATCGAGGCCGCGAACGCCTGCGACCGCCTCTACCTGGAGCCCTGCTGGTCGCACGCCCCCGCGGGCCGCATCGCGGAGGTGGTGGCGGGTGTGGACCCGGCACGGCTGCTGTTCGGCACCGACGCGACGCTGATCGACCCGTCGTCGGCGTTCGGAGCGGTCGCGGCGGCGGGGCTCACCGGCGAGACCGCCGAGCGGGTCGCCTGGCGCAATGCCGCGGCCCTGTTCCGGATCTAGACATTACGGCCTAGTCCGTTATAGCGTGCGGCCCAACTTCACCAAGGGAGCCCCGCGCATGATCCCCCGCCGTCGTTTCCTCCAGGCGGCCGCCGCGACCACGGCGGCCGCCACTCTCACGGCCACGCCCGCCCGCGCCGCCAACCGCACGCAGTCCGAGGGCACCCTCACGGACCTGGGCCCGGCCAGCGTCGCCAGCCCGCTCGGCAACGGCGAGTTCGTCGGCGGCGTGCTCTACGCGGGCTCGCGCGGCCTGTCGCCCAACGTGGTCGGCGCGTACGACCTCGCCAAAGATTCGGTCACGACCCATTTCGACATCCCGACCGGCGTGGGCATCTGGGCGATGTGCCGGGTCGGCACCGACGTCTACGTCGGCACCCACGCGAGATCCGACCTGTACCGGATCGACACCGTCGCGAACCAGGTCACCAAGGTCGCCGAATACCCCGACCACTACATCTGGACCATGGCTTCCTCCCCTGACGGCAAGGTCTACCTGGGCACGTCCGAGCCGGGCCGCGTCTGGGAGTACGACCCGGCCACGAGCACGAGCCGCGACCTGGGCCAGCCCGCCCCCGGGGAGGCGTACGTCCGCAGCATCCAGGCCGACGACAGGTACGTCTACGCCGGGATCGGCACCCACGCCCACCTGATCGCCATCGACCGCGCGACCGGCGAGAAGCGCGAGCTCCTGCCGCCCGCCGTGGCCGACCGCGACTGGGTCGCCAGCCTGGCCATGTCGGACACCCATCTGGCCGGCGGCATGAACTCGCTGGCCGAGCTGCTCGTGCTGGAGAAGGCCGCGCCGCAGAACCACAAGGTCGTCAAGGCCACCGCCGCGGGCGAGAAGTACATCGTCTCGGTCCTGATCCACGACGGGTACGTCTACTTCGCGGGCCGCCCCTCCGGCACGTTCTACCGCTACCACCTGGCCACGGAGCGGCTGGAGGTGCTCGGCGTCCCGTACTTCGAGGCGGCCACCCACCGCCTGCTGGCCCACGAGGGCCGGATCTACGGCATCCAGGACAGCGCGGTCTTCGTCTACGACCCGGCGACCGGCTCGATCGACTACGTCAACCTCGTGCAGCGCGGCTTCAGATCGGCGCCCGAGGAGCCGATGTCCGTGCACTCCGACGGCCGGCGGGTCTACGTCGGCGGCAAGGGCGGCGCCGACATCCACGACGTCGCGACCGGCAAGGTGACCAGGCTGGGCATCGCGGGCGAGCCGAAGACGCTCATCACCGTCGGCGACACCACGTACCTGGGCGTCTACACCCAGGCGGCCCTGTACGCGCACCGCCCCGGCCAGACCGAGGCCAGGCTGATCGCCCGCACGGGCAACCAGCAGGACCGCCCGCGCGACCTCGCCCACGACCCCGCGACGGGTCTGATCGTGATGCCCACCCAGCCGGAGCCCGGCCACATGAACGGCGCGCTCTCGCTCTACTCGCCCGGCACCGGCACGTTCGAGACGTACCGGCCGGTGGTGGAGCGCCAGACGGTCTACTCGGTCGCCGCCCGGCACGGCGTCGCCTACCTGGGCACCCTGATCCAGGAGGGCCTCGGCCTGCCGCCGGTCACGACGACCGCCCGCCTGGCCGCCTTCGACCTCGTCAGGCGGAAGCTGCTCTGGCAGCTGGAGCCGGTGCCCGGCGCCCGCCAGATCTCCTCACTCTCCCTCGGCAGGACGGGCACCTTGTACGGCATGGCGAGCACGGGCGAGGTGTTCGAGTTCGACCTGCGGAGCAGGAAGGTCACCAGGACGATCAAGGTGGGGGCGAAGGGCGGCGAGCTGTTCGTGACCGGCCGGGTGGCGTACTGCACGGACGGCGACGCGATCTACAAGATCGACCTGGTCGCGTTCACCGCGAAGCCCATCGTGGAGGGGCTGGCCGGGCAGTGGTTCGGCGGCGAGCCCAAGCTGGCGCTCGACCCTTCCCACCGGGCCCTGTACGCGGTACGCGGCCGCAACCTGGTCAGGGTGGCCATCGCCGGGCGTTGACATGCCCCTGATCGACCAGTCGTTCAGCGTTCGGGCCGGTGGCGTTCGCCGACGCGCCGCCGCGCCATGGTCCACCCTCTACACCTCGATCTGCGAGCCCATGATGGCCGTGCGGTCGCAGGGTAGGCCGAAGACATCGTCGGATCATGCCCGCGCTGAAGCTCGATCTTCGACAGGAAGTAGGACGCCTGGTCGAGCTGCAGCCGCCCCCGGTCGTTGCCGAGTCGAGCATCGCCAGCAGCACGTAGGTGACCGTGACGATGATCATCACTGACCAGAACACCAGCGACACCACCCCGAACACGTTCTCCGTGCTGACCGGGACGGGATGCGGGTCGCTCGGGTTGAACACCGTCTGGAAGGTGTAGATGGGACTGGTCCCGATGTCGCCGAACACCACAACGAGAGCACCGATCCGGCCTCAGCTCGCGGTCACGCATCCCAGGTGACCGGGAGGCTCTTGAGCCCGTAGATGTCTGCGATCTCCGGGCGCAAGGCGACCTCTTCAGCCGGTACGGCCAGGCGCAGCGTGGGGAAGCGGTCGACCAGCGCGGAGAACGCGACCCGCATCTCGACGCGGGCCAGTTGCTGACCCAGGCACTGGTGGATGCCGTGGCTGAAGGCCAGGTGCCCGCCGTCCTGCCTGCGAACGTCGAGCACGTGGGGATCGGCGAAGCGCTCGGGGTCGCGGTTGGCGGTGTTGATCGACAGGATGACGGTCGCACCGGCCTTGATGGTCTGGCCGCCCAGCTCGACGTCCTCCAGCGCCGCCCTCTGGAACGTCTTGGCCACGCTCAGATACCGCAGCAGCTCCTCGACGGCTTGGTCGGCGAGTGTGGGATCGGCGCGCAGCGCGGCCAACTGCTCCGGGTTCTGCAGCAGCGCGAACGTGCCCAGCGCCAGCATGTTCGCGGTGGTGTCGAGCCCGGCCGCCAGCAGGATGAGGGCGATACCCTTCAGCTCCTCGTCGGTCAGGTCGCTGTCGGTGAGCTCGCTGAGCACATCGTCGGTGGGGTCGGCGCGCTTGGCGACCACCAGCTCGGCGAGGTACTGCTGGACCGCGGTGTAGGCCGCCATCAGGTCCTCGTCGCTGGTCTCCCCGTTCATGAACTTGTCGACGTGCTCCTGGAAGGAGCCCCGGTCCTCGTACGGCACGCCCAGCAGCTCGCAGATCATGATGGCGGGGATGGGCTTGGCGAACGCGGTCACCACGTCGGTGGGCGGGCCGGCCTGCTCCATGGCGTCCAGGTGCTCGGCGGTGACCTGGTCGACGCGCTCGGCGAGCAGCCGCATCCGCCGTACGGTGAACTTGCCCACCAGCGGTTTGCGGTAGCGGCCATGCCGTGGCTCGTCCATGAGCAGGAACTCGCCCGGCGGCGCCGGGGGGATCTCCATGCCGGTGACGTCGATGAACGGGTAGAGCATGAGCTCCTTGCGCGAGCTGAACCGCGAGTCGGCCAAGACCGACCGGACCAGGTCGTATCCGGTGATCAGCCAGCCTTCTTGCCCGCCGGGGAAGATGTAGCGGTTGATCGGGCCGTGCTCGCGGGCCTGGATCAGCTCTGCCGGCGGGTCGAAGGGACAGCTGGGCTGACGGGTCGTCGGCATCGCCGTGACGGTGTGGAGGGAGTCACCCATGATGTTCCCCTATCTCGAGATATTACGTGTTTTAAGTCGGTCGAAGCTTGCGTTGCATTCAGAATTCGGTGAACCTGGCGCGTGTCTCGCGATCTCACGCGCATGGCCCTGCGAGTGGCGAGCGCCGGATCACGTGCGCGAGTTGCGGATCCTCAGGCGGCCGTAGGGAAATTCTCCGGTGATGTGCACGTGCAGCCCGCCTGGACGTGGGCGGCCTGCTGCCTTGCAGGTCACGCCGCCCCACTCGGTACGTACTCCGTCGACGTTCGCGCTCGCGCCGGCGGGCAGAATGATCACGGCGCCGCCGTACGCGAGCCGGAGCTCGATGTCGATCCGCGCGTACGGGATGCGGGCTTTGGACAGATCGAGCCGCACCCTGCCGTACTCGGAGTCAATGCGCAGGCGGCGGGGCACCTGCCAGTCGCCTGTTCGCATGACGCGCCCGCCGGTGGAGCCGAGCCGGACCACGTCGTCCGGCAGGTCGGCGACGACCGACGCCAGCTCCTGGGAGGAGGCGGCGGTGAGCGCCAGTTCGAGCCGCCGCTCCAGCTCGGCGGGGTTGAGCCGGCCATCCGCATACGCCTGCTGGACCAGCTCCACCGCCCTCTCACGATCCGGGACGGAGACCGAGTTCATTGACTGACGGCTCTCTTGTACAGCCGCGTGGCCAGCGGCACGAACAGGGCCAGGAGTGCGACCGACCACAGGAACGACACCGGCACCGCGTGCTGCAGCGGCCAGGCACTGGGTGGGGGGATGGCCGGGCTGGTGTTGCCGAACAGTTCGCGGGCGGCCTGTACGAGTGTGGAGACGGGGTTCCATTCGGCGATCAGCTTGAGCGGACCGGGCAGACGCGTGCTGTCGACAAAGGCGTTGGACAGGAAGACCAGCGGGAACGACATGATCGTGGCCACGTTGTTGAAGACCTCCGGGGTGCGCAGAGCCAGCGCGACCGTCGCCGTCACCCAGGAGAAGGCGTACGCGAACAGCACCAGCATCAGGAACCCCAGAGCGGCCTCCCACGGCGAGCTGTGAATGCGCCACCCGACGAGCAGCCCGACGAGGGCCATCGTGACGATGCTGGTCAGGTTCATGATCACGTCGCTGACGGTCTGGCCGGTGAGCACCGCGGAGGGGGACATGGGCAGCGTGCGGAACCTGTCGAAGATGCCCTTCTGCAGGTCCTGCGTCAGGGTGTAGCCGGTGATCTGCGCGCTGGAGACGATCGTCATGACGAAGATCCCGGGAAGCAGGTATTCCCCATACGACATGCCCGGCAGGCTGATCATGCTGCCGAAGACATAGGTGAACAGCAGCACGAACACGATCGGGAGCATGACCACGCCGCCCAGCAGATCGGGGGCTCGCCGGATCTTCAGGGCGTTACGCTTGGCGATCGTCACGCCGTCGGCGACGGCGATCTGCAGAGCGTTCATCGGGCGCCCTCCTTGATCTTCTCGTCGGCCTGGCGTCCCGTGAGGATCAGGAACACGTCGTCCAGGGTCGGCCGGCGCAGGCCGGCATCGCGCACGGTGATGCGCTCGGCGGCCAGGTGGCCGAGGGCGCTGGTCAGCGCGGCTGCGCCGCCGGTGACCGGGATCGTCATCCGGAAGGTGGTGACGTCGAGCCGCATGTCGCCGACGGCCAGCGGCGCCAGCGTCCGCGAGGCGGCCTGCAAGTCGGCCGTGCTCGTGACCGACAGCTCGATGCGATCGCCGCCGACCTGATCCTTCAGCTCGTCGGCGGTACCCATTGCGATCACGTGCCCGTGGTCGACCACCGCGATGCGGTCGGCAAGCCGGTCCGCCTCGTCCATGTACTGCGTGGTCAGCAGCACGGTCGTGCCGTCCGCGACGAGCTCGCCGATGACGTCCCACAGACCCGCGCGGGCCCGCGGATCCAGGCCGGTAGTGGGTTCGTCGAGGAACAGCACCGGCGGGTTGGCGACCAGCGCGCCGGCCAGGTCGAGCCGGCGCCGCATGCCGCCGGAGTAACCCTGGACCGACCGGTCGGCCGCCTCCGTCAGGTCGAAGCGCTCCAGCAGCTCGCGGGCGCGCTGCTTGGCCCGCCTGACGCCCAGGTGGTAGAGGCGGCCCACCATTTCCAGGTTCTCGGCGCCGGTGAGGTGGTCGTCGACGGCGGCGTACTGGCCGGAGGCGCCGATGCGGGCACGCAACCTGGAGGCGTCACGGACGACGTCGAACCCGGCCACCCGGGCGTGCCCGACGTCCGGCTTCAGCAACGTGGTCAGGATCCGCACGGTCGTGGTCTTGCCGGCACCGTTCGGGCCGAGCAGCCCGAACACCGTCCCCTCCGGGACGTTCAGCTCCATCCCGTCGAGGGCGGTCACATTGCCGTACTTCTTGACCAGGCCCTCGGCCATGATCGCGTCTGGCATCACAGTCTCCTTGGGGCGTCGGAACGATGGATGACGATGTCGCCGTGGGTGGTGTGGGCCCGCACCTCGATGACCTGATCCAACTGGCCGGGGCCGTCGCTGGAGTCGAGGGAGACGTCCACGGTGCCGTACTTCGAGCTCACGTCCAGCCAGGCGGCGGTGCCCTCGGGGATCCCGAGCTCCAGTCCGCCGCCAGTGGTCTCCATGAAGACCGAGCCGGACACCACCTCACCGATCCGCACGCTGCCGTACGCCGTCTTGGCTACGGCGCCGGCCAGGGCGCGATCGACGGCGATGTCGCCGTGGGAGGAGTGCAGCCGCAGCTCACCGGTCACCTCGCCGAGGCGGACGTCGCCGTGGGCGGTCTTGACCGCGGCCGTGCCGTCGATCTCTCCGATGCTGATGCCGCCGTGGGTCCCGGTGATTTCGGCGTGTCCGGACGAGCGGTTGACCGAGATGTCGCCGTAGGTGCTCTTCAGCCGCAGCCGCCCGGCCTGCTCGATCCGGATGCCGCCGTAGGAGGTGGTGAAGCTCACCTCGCCGAGCGGACCCTGGCAGCGCAGGCTCGCCTCCGTCTTGGCATCGACGCGGGAGCCCGCCGGCAGGCTGACCGTCACGTCGACCGAGCCCGAGCCGAGCAGCAACGAGCGCGCCCAGTCCTTGGGCGACTCGATGAGCCTGTCGAGCGACAGGCCCCAGCCGGACGCCGAGCCGGTCTGCTCCTTGTCCGCCCGCACCAGGAGCCGGCCGTCGGCGTACTCGATCTGGGTGTGCCGGGCGGCCTGCACGTCGGCGTCGTTGAACTCATCGCTCGGGCGGACCTCCACGACGGTGTCCGTGCGGTCGCTCGCGTCGATCCTGACGTTGGCGGTCGCCATGTCGATGATGGCGAGGATGGGTTCTGGGGTGTCGAAGGTCGGCATGGCGTTCCCCTCCTCCTGCGTTGGCGTGGCCATCAGCGCACCCAGCCGCTGTAGCGGTTGCCGCTCTGCGCGGTCGGGCGGCGGCCGGAGCCGCGGCCTGGCTCGCCCTGGTCGAGCGCGGCTGAGACGGCCCGGACCAGCCAGGCGTTGACAGACAGCCCGTCCCGGGTGGCCGCCTCCTCGATGCGAGGCTTGAGGTGCTCGGGGACCCGGAGCGAGATCCGGGACGTACCTCCCTCGTCGGCGTCCGGGGGTGGCGGCGGGGCAGGCGGCCTCTTGATCCGCTCGACCTCGCCTTCATCCTCGAACGACCGGGCGCTCGGCGGTGGCGTCACGACGAAGTCGGGGTCGCGTCCGCGCAGGCGCACCTCGACCGAGCCCGGCGCGAGGTCCTGGGTGATCTCGTCCGCGGCGGTGGACAGGGCCTCCAGCAGCGCGAGCCGGGTGGCCGACTCGAGCGTCGCGGCGAGACGTTCCGCCAGCGCGCGGGCTTCCTCGCCGCCCGCTCCGGCGGCGATCGCGAGTTCGCGGCGGAGGTAGGCGACATACGGCGCAAGGTCCATAACGTCATGATGCCATCGCCATGGCGTCATTTCAAGGCAGAATGACATCATTATGGCGCCATCAGGGCGTCATGCGTGTTCGGCTTCGGAGTACCCGCCTGGTTCGCCAGGGACCGGCTCGTCACGATGCTGATGGCCCGTCACCGCTGGAGGCGGAAGGATGTACGCCGGTGGCAGGGAAGTCCCGACGGAACGCCACCCACGCAGGAACGGCCCGCAGCCACTGAGCCTCCGGGCTCCACGTCCTGGCAGGAAACACCCGCCCGCGAGCCGCGCGACCGGAGCTCGTAGGGTTGATCGTATGGCTGTAGTCGCAGTGCTGGGGACCGGGCTCATGGGTGCGCCCATGGCCCGCAACCTCGCCAGATCAGGTAGCAACGTCAGGGTATGGAACCGCTCGAAGGAGAAGGCCGAGCCCTTGGCGGCCGACGGCGCGACCGTCGCGGGCTCGCCCGCCGAGGCGGTCGAGGGCGCCGACGTGGTGATCACGATGCTGCTCGACGGCGACGCCGTACGCGCTGCGATGACCGCCGCAGCTCCCGGCCTGCGGGAGGGCCAGGTGTGGGCGCAGATGAGCACGGTCGGCCTGGAGGCGATCGAGCCGCTGGCCGCGCTGGCCGCGGAGCACGGGCTGACGTTCGTGGACGCTCCCGTCCAGGGCACCAGGCAGCCGGCCGAGCAGGGCAAGCTGGTCATCCTGGCCGCCGGGCCGCAGGACGCCAGGCAGGCGCTCGCGCCCCTCTTCGAGGTGCTCGGCCAGCGCACGCTCTGGCTCGGCGACGACGGCGCGGGCGGCGCCGCGACCAAGCTCAAGATGGCCGCTGTCAGCTACGGCATCTCGATGACGGCCGCCGTGGCCGAGGCGCTGTCGCTGGCCAAGGGGCTCGGCCTGGACCCCGACCTGGTGCGTCAGGTCGTGACCGGCGGGCCGATGGACAACGTCTACTTCCAGACCAAGTCCAAGGCCATCCTGGAGGGCGAGTTCGAGCCCAGCTTCACCGTCAGCAACGCGAAGAAGGACACCCGCCTGATCGCCCAGGCGGGCGAGTCGGCCGGTGTCCGGCTCGACGTGATCCAGGCGGCGGGCGAGCGGATGCGCCGCGCCGAGGCGCAGGGCCACGGCGACGAGGACATGGCCGCCAACTACTACGCCAGTTTCACCGAGAAGCCGTGATGACCCCGGCCCGCTCCTCCTCCGGCAGGGGCGGGCCGTACGGGTCATAGGCGTGCGACTCGGGCACGCGGCCCTCGGCGGCGGCCAGCCAGAGCATGCGCTGCACGTAGCCCTCCATGGGCTCGGTGAACGTGGCCTGCGCCAGCCGGTCCAGCCGCCCGGACGCCGCGACGAAAGCGCCCAGGTCCTTGCCGTCGAACGCCTCCAGGACGGCCGCGGTCACGCCGACGCTCGCCGCCGCGATGCCGACCAGGGCCGCCTCGGCGCCCCACAGCAGGGACGGGCCGAACATGCGGTCCTCCCCCGTGATCGCCAGCCTGTCCGCCTCCCTGGTGAGCGCGATGGCCCGCTGACAGCCCATCGCGTCCGACAGCAGGGCGGTCTTGAGCCCCGCCACGCCGGGGTGCCGCAGCAGCTCGCGCAGTGTGCCGGCCGGGCACGGGCGGGTGTAGAGGTCGAAGGCGATCATCGGCAGGCGGGCCGCCTGCCAGACCTCCTCGTGCAGCGCCACCCGGTCGCCGTTCGACGGGAACACGAGCACGCCGTCGGCCCCCAGCTCGGCCGCGACGCCCGCCTGCTCCGCCGGATCGGACGGTCCGCCGCCCACGCCGACCAGCACCGGCACGCCCATCGCCACGGCGCGCTCGACGACCCCGGCGCGGACGTCCGGGGCGAGGTACGGGCCGCGGCCCGTGTGGGCGAGCACCGCCAGGCCGGTGACGCCATCGGCCACCAGGCCGGCGAGGTAACGCGAGACCACGTCGAGGTCCACCTCGCCGGACGCCGTCATGGGGGTGGCCGCGGCGGCGATCAGCGCGCCCCGGAGCCGGTCCCTAAGGTTTCGTGCAGCAACATCCACCCGAAAGACCTTATTTCAGACCGGTCATCGCGATGCTGTTGACCAGGTACCGCTGCAGCAGGAAGAACACGAGCAGGCACGGCACCACCGACACGGCCGCCGAGGCCATGAGCACCGACAGCTGCAGCTCCTCGGTCCGCAGCGTGGTCAGCCCCACGGTCAGCGTACGCGTGGCGTCGCTCTGCCCGACGACCAGCGGCCACAGGAAGTCGTTCCAGTGCCACAGGAACACGAACACGCCGAGCGTGGCCAGGATCGGCCTGGTCAGCGGCACCACGATCGTCCAGTAGACCCGCCACTCGGAGGCCCCGTCCACCTTGGCCGCGTCGAACAGCTCGTCGGGCAGCCCCAGGATGAACTGCCGCATCAGGAAGACGGCCTGCGAGTTCGCCAGCGTCGGCACGATGAGGCCCCAGAACGTGTCCACCCCGTCCAGGCTGTTGACCAGCACGAACGTCGGGATGAGCGTGGCCTGGAACGGCACCATCATGGTGGCGAGGAACGTCCAGAACATGGCCTCGCGGCCGGGGAAGCGCTTCTTGGCGAACGCGTACCCGGCCATGGACGAGGTGAGCAGGATGATCACCACGGAGACGACGGCGTACACCAGCGAGTTGACCGTCCACGTGGCGAACCCCGACGCCGACAGCACCCGCGCGATGTTGTCGAACGTGAGCGAGTCCGGCCACTGCGCCGGCACGGTCGGCCGGCCCGCCGGCGACAGCGCCACCACGAACATCGCCAGGAACGGGCTGACGGTCAGCACCGACAGCAGCGCGAGCAGGGCCGCGAGCGGCCACCTGCTCCGCCGCCACCGGCGGCGGGCCACGCGGGCCGCCCCCACCTGGGCGACCGGCCGGGAGGCGGTGATCGTCATGTGGTCCCCCGATCGAGGAAGCGGCGCTGGACCAGCGACACGACCAGCACGATGGCGAACAGCACCATGCCCCACGTGGCGGCGTAGCCGAAGTCGAACGACCTGAAGCCGTGGTCGTAGATGCCGTAGATGAGGGTGTAGGTGGCCCGGACCGGGCCGCCGCCGGTCATCACGTACACGGTGTCGAAGGTCTGGAACGCGCTGATCGTCTCGATCACCACGACGAAGAAGATCGTGGGCTTGAGCAGCGGCAGCGTGATGCGGCGGAAGCGCTGCCACGCGCTCGCCCCGTCCACCCTGGCCGCCTCCAGGTACGACGACGGGATCGACTTCAGCCCGGCCAGCAGGATCAGCATCGAGTAGCCGAACCCCTTCCACACCGACACCACGGCCAGCGCGGGCAGGACGAGGGCCGTCTGCTCCAGGAACGCCACCGGTCCGAGATCCGCCTTGGCCAGCAGGCCGTTGATCAGCCCGTCGAACTCGTAGATCCAGCGCCAGATGATGCCCGCCAGCACGAAGCTGGTCACGTACGGCAGGAAGAGCATGCCGCGGAACAGCCCGCGCAGGAAGACCACCTGGTTGAGCAGCAACGCCGTGCCGAGCGCCACGAGCAGCGTGAGCGGCACGTAGATCGCCACGTACACGAGCGTGACCCGTAAGCTCAGCCAGAAGTTCACGTCGTCGAACAGCCGGGTGTAGTTGTCGGCGCCGATGAAGTCCCACTCGCCGCCGATGTTCCAGTTCGTCAGGCTCATACCCGCCGCGCCCAGCGACGGGAAGATCCGGAAGATCAGGAAGAGCACGAGCACGGGCAGCACGAACAGCAGGCCGGTGACGGGGTCACGCAGGCGTTGACGCACCAGGTGTTTCCTTTCCGGTGGGGGTGCGGGCGCTCAGCCGCCGCTGCCGAGCAGCTGGTCGGCCTCCTTGGCGGCCGCGTCGAGCGCGGTCTTCGCGTCCTCCTTGCCGAGCAGCGCGGCCTGGATGTGCGGGCCGAGCACGCCCATGACCTGGCGGGCCTTGGGGTGGGTGTCGCCGGGGAAGGCGTACTGCAGGGACTTCGCGAACTCCTTGGAGGCAGCCGACTGGTCGGGCACCGTCACGTCCGTGCGGGCGGGGAAGAAGCCCGACTCCTTGGCCAGCGCGGCGGTCACCTCGGGCGAGGCCACGTAGGTGGCGAGCTTCTTGGCGGCGTCCTTGCTGTCGGAGTGCTTGGCCAGCACCAGGGCTCCGGGGATGCCGAACGCGACCCGCTTCTTGCCTTCGAGGGGCAGGCCGATGCCGACGTTCTCGGCGCCGATGGCGGCGGCGAGCTGGTCGGCCATGCCCGCGGTGGCCGCGTGGTACATGGCGGTCTTGCCGGCGGCCAGCGGGCCGCCCTCGATGTCGTTGGTCTTGCTGGCGGTGTTCTCCGGCAGGCCGCCCACCGCCTTGAGGTCGAGCAGGAGCTGCAGGCTGTCCACACCCTCCTGGCCGTTGAACGCGACGGTCTTGCCGTCGGGGGCGAAGACCGAGCCGCCGTTGGCCCACAGGATCGGGTAGAAGCTCTGGTTCAGGCTGACGTCGGGCTTGCCGGGGTAGTCGAGCACGGCGACCTTCTTGGCGGCCAGCTTGGGCGCGGCCTCCTTCAGCTCCGCCAGCGTCTCCGGCGCCTTCTCGACGCCCGCGTCGGCGAACAGCTTCTTGTTGTAGATGGGCGCGGTGATCGTCTGGTAGATGGGGACGCCGTACAGCTTGCCGTTGACCGTGAGGGCGGTCAGGGAGTTCGGCAGGTAGGAGGCCTTGGCCGGGGCGACGACGTCGTCCACCGCCTCGATCGTGCCCTGCTGGGCGTACTGCGGGATCTGGTCGGGACCGAGCACCACCAGGTCGAAGCCCTTCTTGGAGACGAGCGCGGTGGTGACCTTCTCCTGGCGGCCCTCCCAGGGCTGCTGGTCGATCTTGACGTCGATCGTGGGGTTCGCGGCCTCGAAGTCCTTCTCCACCTTGCCCCAGAACGCCTGGCTCTTGGCCTGGTCACCGATGACGGGATACATCCACAGGGTCACGGCGCTCTTGTCCGAGCCGCTGCTGGATCCGCACCCGGCGGCCGCGAGGCTCAGGGCGGCCACGACGCCGACTGCCGCTGCCTTCTTCATCTGCGGCTTCCTTTCGACTAATACCGGTCCTGACCGAAACCTAATGAGCGCATCTTGGCCGGGTCAATGCTTGATACATGAACGTAACTACGGTCGAGCCCGAAATTTCGTCATTTCGGCGGCGATCAGCTCGACGTGCTCGGACGTGTAGTTCTCGTTCCAGTCGATCACCAGCAGCGTACGGTCCACCATGCGCTCGGCCCGCGGGCAGGGGTTCGGCCGGTAGCCGTCGAGCGGGTAGCGGGAGGCACCGTAGATGGCCGCGCCCCACACGGGCGCCCTGTTCAGCGGCTCGGCGAGGTATCCGGCCCGCGCGGGGATCCCGGCCGCCGCCAGGTGCGCGGCCAGCTCGGGCGCGTCCCCGTCCGGGCACACGACCGGGAAGAGCCACCAGGCGTGGCCCTCGGGGCGCGGCAGCCGTACCCCGGGGAGGCCCTTCAGTGCGTCCAGCAGCTGTACAGCGGTGCGGCGGCGGGCGGCGACCACGCCGGGCAGCTTGGCGAGCTGGGCCCGCGCCACGGCCGCCTGGAGCTCGGTCATGCGGTAGTTGAGCCCGAAGGCGGCGTGCGACCGCCCGGCCGCGCGGTCCCAGCCCTTGTCCGAGAACAGCCGCATCCGCCTGGCCAGCTCGTCGTCGCCGGTGATCGCCACGCCGCCGTCGCCGCAGGTGATGTGCTTCCACTGCTGCAGGCTGAGGCAGCCCACCTGACCCGCCGTCCCCGCGAGCCGGCCGTCCGGGAGCCCGGTCAGCCAGGCCTGGGCGCAGTCCTCGATCAGCGTCAGGCCGTGCTCGTCGGCGAGCGCGCGCAGCTCGGCGACCCTGGCGGGCGCGCCGAACAGGTGGACCGCCATGATCGCCTTCGTACGGGGGCCGATGAGCCCGGCCACCGAGTCCGGATCGAGATTGCCGTCCGATGGATCCACGTCCGCGAAGACAGGAACCGCGTTCTGCGCCAAGATGGGGGCCACGGTCCCGAAGTCCGTGATCGGTGTCGTGATGATCTCGTCCCCGGGGTCCGGCGCGGCCGCGACGACCGACAGATGGAGGGCCGCGGTGCCGGAGCTGCAGGCGACCGCGTGGCGGGTGCCGTACACGCGGGCGATCTCGCGCTCCAGCGCCCGCGCCTCGGTCCCCCAGACGGAGTTGAGCATGCCGGAGCGGATCACCCGTTCGGCGGCGGCCACCTCCTCGTCGCCGAGTGTGCGGCCGTCCGCCTCTGCCATGGACGGGAACTTCACGGGGGCACCTCACAAGTTATAGTTGCGGTCTTGACCGAAATGAGCGAGAGGGAGGCGTGGGTGGGAATCGTCATCGGGGTCGTCGGACCGCATGACCTGGTCGACGACGTCGCGGCCGTCTGCGAGGAGCAGCCCGGCGTCAGCACGCTGCGCCTCGACTACGACCACGAGTCGCAGGCGCCCGCGATCGTCGAGGCGCACGCCTCCGCCGTCGAGGGGTGGCTGTTCACCGGCATAGTGCCCTACATGCTCTCCCGCGACGCCGAGGCGCTCACCCGCCCGGCCGCGTTCGTCGACTACTCCGGCGCGACGCTGCTCAGCGCCCTGGTACGCCTGCAGCACGAGGGCCAGGACGTCACCCGGCTGTCGATCGACACGCTGTCGGCCGCCGACGTCAACACCACGTTCGCCGAGGCCGGGCTGCCGACCGCCGAGCTGCGCACGCTCCCGTACCGGCCGGAGATGACCTCCAAGAAAGCCATCGCCTTCCACCGCAAGGGCCCCGCGCACGCGGTGATCACCTGCCTGAGCTCCGTGCACGAGGCCCTCCGCGACGAGCTGCACGTGCTGCGCCTGGTCCCGTCGGTCCATTCGGTACGGGTGGCGCTGCGCCAGCTCATGCTGACCGCCGAGGGGCAGGCGCAGGAGGACGCCCAGATCGCGCTCGGTCTGATCGAGGTGGCCAACGAGGAGGGCCTGCTGCGCGAGGCCACGGCGCTCGGCGGCACCCTGGCCGCCTTCCGCGGCGGCACGCACCTGCTGGTGACGACCCGCGGCCCGCTGCACGACGCCACGGGCGGCTTCACGGGGCTGCCCATGCTGGGGCGGCTGGCCGCCCAGAACGACGCGGTCCGGGTCGGTTTCGGCCTGGGGCGCAGCGCGGCGGAGGCCGAGAGCCTGGCCCGCCGCGCCCTGGCCAGGGCCCGCAGGATCGGCGAGGTGGCCGCGGTCCTGTCGCTGCGGGCGGACACGGACATCGTCCTGGAGTCGGTCACCTCGGCCCCGGCGGGCGCGCAGAACCTGTCGGTCATCGCCCGGCGCGTCGGCCTGTCGGTGTCCACCCTGGAGAAGCTCCTGGAGGCGCGGGCGGCGGCCGGGGAGGAGCCGCTGACGACCCGCGAGATCGCCGACCGGCTGGGCGTCCAGCAACGCACGGCCCGGCGCATGCTCCACCGGCTGGAGCTGGCGGGGCTGGCCGAACGCACGGGCAACCTCACCAGCGGCTCCAGCGGCCGCCCCCTGACCCTCTACCGCCTCGCCCTCTGACCGGGGCTCTCCGGCCCTTTTCCGGAGCACACCATCCAACGGGCCGGCCGGAACCGCACGCCTCACCACGGCATCGCCCGCCCGTCCGACGTCTTCACCACGCCACCGCCACTCGCCGAGGTTGCGCCCGTCGCACCCGGCGCCGGTACGGCGAGCGGCGCAACGCGCCCCCACGTGCAGGGACGGGCGCGCGCCACGCGGCCGGTGGCGTCCCAGAAACGAGGATCGCGGGCACGGGGCGGGCAGGCATGAGGTCAGGAGAGCCAGCGGTCGAGCCCGGCGGCGACGAAGTCGTCGTCCCGGAGCCACGGGTAGGCGCCCCAGATCCGGTCGATCTCGTCGAGCTGCCCCGGGGACAACTCCTCGCCGGGGTCGAGGCACCAGCGCCCCGCCAGCAACCCCTGGCGGCGCAGCACCTCGTGGATCCCCGGGATGCACCCGTGGAACCCGTTGGCCGAGTCGAAGATGGCCGCGTTGGCGTCGGTCAGGTGGCCGTCCAGCGTGAGCAGCCGCCGTACCGCCGAGTCCTCCCCGCCCCGGGCGAGCTTGGCCTGCTCCAGCAGCTCCACGGCCCGCCTCACCCACACCGCCCACTGTCCGAGCAGCCCGCCGACGAACTCGACGTCCACCTCGCGCCCGTCCACCACCACCCGGTGGGTGGTGATGAGGTCGGCCAGGATGTGGTCGTCGTTGCCGGTGTAGAGGGCCACCTCCCCGGCCCGCCCCGCGCGTACGACGCCGTGCAGGACGTCCAGCGTGCGGTACCGGTCGAAGGGGGCGACCTTGATGCCCACCACGGACTCCACGGCGGCCAGACGTGTCCAGAAATTTCGGGACAAGGGGCGGCCGCCCACCGCCGGCTGCAGGTAGAAGCCGATCACCGGCAGCACTTCCCCCACCGCCCTGGCCCGCTCGATCAGCCCGTTCTCGTCGAGCTCCCGGTACGGGCTGAGCAGCACCATGTGATAGCCGAGCGACCTGGCGAGCTCCGCCTCCGCCACCGCCTGGGACGTGGGCCCGGTCGCCCCGGCCACCAGCACCACCTCGCGGTCGAACTCCCCGGCGGTGCTCGCGGCCAGCTCGAGCACGGGCGGCAGCAGGCCGGTGCCGTGGATGGCGAACTGCGTCGTGTGGACGCCCACCGCCAGCCCGCCCGCGCCCGCCTCGACGTAGTAACGGGTCAGCGCCCGCTGGCGGCGCTCGTCCAGCTTCCTGTCCTCGGTGAGCGCGAGCGGGTGCGCCGGGATCACCAGGCCGCGCCTGAACAGATCGCGCACGGACGTCTGCGCCTCTGGAGCCGTGCTGAGCACGTGAGGTCCCCCTTCGGTCGTGGGTGAGCGGGTCAGAAGCGGCCGTCGCGCCGTTCGAACTTGGTGGGTCTGCCGAGCAGCGGCCCGCCGTCCGCCACCCAGCGCGCCGTGTGCTCGACGAGCTCGGCGGGCGTGAGCTCCGGGTAGCCGAACAGGCGGTGGCAGCGCCCCGCGTTCGACAGCAGCGCGGTCGGCGCCTCCTCGCCGGTGAACACCGGCTCCTTGCCCAGCGCCGCGCCGAGGGCCTCGGCGATCTGGCGCACGGAGAGCAGCTCGGGGCCGGTCACGTTGAGGACGTACGGGGGCGTGGCGGCCAGCGCCAGCGACCGGAGCGTCACCTCGTTGGCGTAGCCCTGCCAGACCACGTTCACGTGCCCTGTCGCGAGGTCGACGGGCTCTCCCGCGAGCACCTTCTGCGCCAGGTCGACGAGCACGCCGTAGCGCAGCTCGACCGCGTAGTTGAGGCGGATCAGCGACATCGGCGTGCCGTGCGTCTCGGAGAAGTGGGTCAGCACGCGCTCGCGGCCCAGGCAGCTCATGGCGTAGTCGCCCACGGGCCCGACCGGAGAGTCCTCCGTGCTGCCGGCGCCGGCGACGGGGACGAGAGGGTAGACGTTCCCGGTGGACAGGGCGGCGATCCTGCTGCCCCTGAACCGGTCGGCGACCCGTCCGGGCAGGTACGCGTTGGTGAACCAGGTGGCGTGCTCGCGCCCCTGCGTGCCGAACTTGGCGCCGACCAGGAAGACGACGTTCGGCGCGTCCGGCAGGTCCCGCAGCGCCCGCTCGTCGGCCACGTCGGCGGGGACCACCGTCGCGCCGTCCTCGGCCAGCGACTCGGCGAGCCCCGGCTCGGAGAAGCGCGAGACGGCGATGATCCGCCGGTTGCCGCCGGTGGCGTTGAGCGCCAGCCGCACCAGGCTCGGCCCCAGCTTGCCGCCGGCGCCCAGGATCAGGATGTCGCCGTCGAGCCTGCCCAGATCGTCCACGAGCCCGGGGCTGGGCCGCGCAAGGCGCTCCTCGAGTTCCGCTGTCGTGCGCACGCGCGTATCTCCTCCGTCTGTCATTTACGGTCCAGACCGTAACTGGCGCAGACTTCGGCTGTCAACGGGTACGCGCAAGTGCGTCAGGCGACCTCGCGGGCGGCCACCAGCACCTCGAGGATGGCCCTCGTCTGCTCCCAGGGCACCGGGCTGGGCGCGCCGCGCACCATGGAGAGGAACGCGTCGATGGTCCCCTCGTACCCGAGCCCCTTGAGCGGGTCGTCGCCGCTCTCGATCACGATCGTGTCGGAGCCGTCGCGTCGGTGCACGGTGACGGCGTAGGACTCGCCCTCGGAGACGCCGAGGATCTCGACCGTCCCGGTGACGCCGCTCCCCCACCGCAGCGCCATCACGCCGGTGTCCTCGGAGCGCAGGCCCTGGTAGTGCCGCTTGGCCCCGGCGGCGCCCACCAGCCGCACGTCCGGCCCGAGCAGGGCGACCAGCAGCTCCACGCCGTGGACGCCCATGGTCACCATGGTCCCGCCGCCCTCGCCCGGGGTGTCCTGCCAGGCGTTGTAGCCGTCCGCCCACAGCCCCACGTCGTGCCGTACGGTGGCCCGCACCGCCAGCACCTCGCCGGGATCGATCCGGGTCCCGGCGAACGCGGGAGCGAACCTCAGCACCGACCCCGACAGCACCCGCTCGTGGATCGCCAGCCGGTCGAGCGCGTCGAGCTGGGCCCTGCTGGCGGCGGCCGGTTTGTTCACGAAGCAGGCCACGCCGGTCTCCAGCACCCGCGCCAGGGCCTCGGGCACCTGCGGGTTGGGCACGGTCAGCACCACGCCGTCGGGCCCGGTGGCCAGCGCCTCGGCGAGGCTGCCGGCCACCTTCGCCGCCGGGTGCTCGTCGGTGAAGCGCCGCAGCCGCTCGGGATCCGGCTCCCACACCACCAGCTCGCCGTGGCGGGTCAGGGTGCGGGCATCGGTGTACGGATGGCTGGTGGCCAGCCCAGCGAGGACGATACGCACGGTCCGGACTCCTTCTACAGCTCGTCCACCTCGGCGAACGCCCGCCCGCCCGAGAGCTTCGCGTACCCCGGCCCCCGGTCGAAGAAGCGGTCGGCCGGCGGGCGCAGGCGGGCGCGGAGCTCGGCGGTGGCCTGCTCGTCGATGCGGTCGCCGTCGAGGACCACGCCGTAGTCGCCCAGCGCGCCCGCGATCGACACCTTGCCGTCCCGCACGTCGGCCGCCACCGCCCGGGGGTCCCGGTCGTACGGGGAGCCCCAGCCTCCGCCCCCGGTCGTACGGATGCGGATCAGCTCACCGGCCTGCACCGGATGGTCGTCGACCAGACCCTCCATCTCCTTGCCCGCGATCTCCACCCGGAACGGCCGCCCGGCGAGGCCGCCGTTGACGCCCCAGCAGGACAGGATCGAGCGGTCGGCGATGGACATGTACGAGGCGTCCCTGAGCATCCTGATGTGCTTGTCGTAGCCCAGTCCGCCCCTGAACATCCCCGGCCCGCCGGAGTCGCAGGCCAGTGCCAGCCGCTCCACCCGGAACGGCCAGCGCGCCTCGGCGAACTCCACCGGGATGTTGCGCGAGTCGGGCACGACGTGGATCGTGTCCTCGCCGTCGGCGTACCAGCGCCCGCCGGAGCCGCCGCCCAGGACCTCACGCATCAGGTACGGCTGGTCGTCGGCGTCCGTGCCGTACACGCCGGTGTAGCGGATGGTCTCCTGGTCGGCCGGCATGCGCCCGCCCGTGGCCTTGGCCAGCACGCCGGCGAGCACGCCGAGCAGGCGCAGGATGACGAACGTGCGGGCGTTCGTGGGAGCCGGGAAGACCGGGGTGAGCAGGGTGCCCTTCTCCGGGAAGATCATCTTGATGAGGGGGACGACGCCCTCGTTGACGTCCAGCTCGGCCATGCGCTCCGGCGTGTCGGCCAGGTTGCGCAGGACCGGAGCCAGCCACTTCTTCAGGAAGACGCCGTCGGCGTAGTCGCCCGCGTGGTTGATCGGCCCCTTGGCCTGCGGCGACGTGCCGGTGAAGTCGATGGTCAGAGGTGTGTCGGCGGCGTGGTCGACGGTGAGCGTGATGCGCTGGGCGTGCAGACGGGGCTCGTCCACGCCGTCGTGCTCGGCGTAGTCCTCCCACACGTACGTGCCTTCGGGGATCTTGGCAAGCAGCTCCCTGCGGAACGTCTCGGTGGTGCCGCCGATGATCGCGTCGAAGCACTCCTCGACGGCCTGCCTGCCGTACCGGTCGAACAGCTCGCCCAGCCGGCGCGCCCCCATCAGGCAGGCGGAGCACTCGGCGTCGAGGTCGCCCGCGAGCGAGTCGGGCATGCGGGAGTTGCGCGTCATGATGCGCAGCGCCGCCTCGTTCGGCACGCCCTGGTCCCACAGCTTGATCGGCGGCACCATCAGGCCCTCCTCGAACACCGACCTGGCGTGCGAGGGCATGGAGCCGGGCACGGACCCGCCGATGTCGTCGTGGTGGCCGAACGCCTGCACGAACGCGACCACGGAGCCCTCGTGGAAGACGGGCACGGTCACGCACAGGTCGGGCAGGTGGCCGATGCCGCCCTCGGAGAGGTAGACGTCGTTGTGGAAGTAGACGTCGCCGGGCCGCATCGTCTCGATCGGGAAGTCGCGCACGACCGGCTGGACGAGCGCGCTGTAGGAGCGTCCGGTGAGCTTGCGCAGGCGTACGTCGTGGATGCCCGCGCGGAAGTCGTGCGCGTCGCGGATCATCGGCGAGCGGGCCGTACGCGCGATGGCCGTCTCGACCTCTTTCTCGACGGACGCCAGCGTGCCCTCGACGATCTCCACCAGAATCGGATCAGTCACGCCTTATCTCCACATTTCCATACTGGTCCACCTTCGCGGTGAAACCGGGGTGGATGGGGATCGTCGAGCCGTACTCCTCGATCACGGCCGGGCCCTTGAGCACGGCGCCGGGGCCGAGCGCGGAGCGCTGATGGATCGGGGTGTCGCGGGTGTCGTCGAAATGCACCGGACGTACCGAGGTGGCGCCCGCGCCGGCCTGCTCCAGGCGCCGGATGGCCGGGCGGGTGATGGGGCCGATGCCGGAGACGCGCAGGTTCACCCATTCGACGCCGTGGCGGGGATCCTCCCGGTACGCGTACCCGTACAGCTTCTCGTGGGCCTCGTGGAAGCGGTTGACCACCTCGGCCTGCCAGTCGTCGTCGATCTCGCCCGCCGGGGCGGGCACGCTGACCTCGTAGGCCTGGCCGTAATACCGCAGGTCGGCGCTGCGCAGGTAGACCGGGTCGTCGAAGCCCTCCCGGTCGAGGGCCTCGCCCGCCTGATGCTCCAGGTCGTGGAAGATCTCGACCGCCTTGCCGAGCGAGAGCTCGCGGGTGACGTACGTACGGACGTAGTCGTTCTTGACGTCCACCGTGAGCAGCCCGAACGCCGAGACGTTACCGGGGTCGCGCGGGACGACGACGGCCGGCAGGCCGAGGATGTCGATCAGCCGGCACGCCAGCAGCGGCCCGGAGCCGCCGAAGGTCACCAGGGGGAAGTCCCGCACGTCGAGCCCGCGCTTGACGGTGAGCTGCCTGATCGCGTTGCTCTGGTTGAACGCGCTGATCTCCAGGATGCCGGTCGCCGTGCGCTCGGGGGTGAGGCCGAGCTTGTCCGCCAGCGCCTCGATCGCGCCGCGCGCGGCGTCGGCGTCCAGCGGGATCTCGCCGCCGAGCAGGTGGGGCGGGATCCGGCCGAGGAACACGTGCGCGTCCGTGACCGTCACCTCCGTGCCGCCCCTGCCGTAGCAGATGGGCCCCGGGTCGGCGCCGGCGGATCTGGGGCCGACCTTGAGCGTGCCCTCGGGCGAGATCCACGCGATGGAGCCGCCGCCCGCGCCGACGGTGATGATGTCGATCATCGGGATCTTGCACGGGTAGCGGCCGACGGACCCCTCGGTCGTGACGGAGGGCTCGCCGTCGATCACCACGGCCACGTCGGTCGAGGTGCCGCCGCCGTCCAGCGTGATCACCGAATCGTGCCCCGCTGTGGAGGCGATGAGCGCCGCGCCGAGCGCGCCCGCCGCCGGGCCCGACAGGACCGTGGCGATCGGCTGGTTGACGACCTCGCGGGCGGACAGGATGCCGCCGTTGGACTTCATGACCGAGAACGGCTTGCCGAGACGGTTGGACAGGTTGGCGATGTAGCCGCGCATGGCGGGCTTGACGGCGGCGTCCACGAGGGTGGTGACCGAGCGCTCGTACTCACGGTATTCGCGCAGCACGTCGCTCGACAGCGAGATCACCGCCTCCGGGTGCTCGCGCCAGAGCACCTCGCGCATGCGGCGCTCGTGCTCGGGGTTGGCGTAGGAGTGCAGGAAGCAGACCCCGATCGCGGTGACGCCCTTGGCCTTGAACCAGCGGGCCACCTCGGCGGCCTGCTCCTCCGCGAACGGCCACACCTCCTCGCCCCGGTGGTCGAGCCGCCCGCCGACGGTCTTGACCAGGTGCGCGGGAACGATGCGGGGCGGTTTGACCCAGAAGTAGGAGTTGCCGTAGCCGTCGGGCACGCTCTGCCTGGCGATCTCCAGGACGAACTCGAACCCCTCGGTCGTGATGAACCCGAGGTTGGAGATCCGGTCTTCGAGGAGCTGGTTCGTGGCCACGGTGGTGCCGTGGACGATCGAGCCGATGTCGAGCGCGCCGAGCTTGGCGATGCCCGCGACGAACCCGTCCGCCGGGTTGGCGGGCGTCGAAGGGGTCTTGGTGCTGAGGAGCTCGCCGGTCTCCTCGTCCACCGCCACCACGTCGGTGAACGTTCCCCCGGTGTCAACTCCGATACGGACGTTACGCATGGCTCCTCGGTTGGCCGGTGACCACTGTTCCTCCTGCGAACTCCAGAGGAGAAATGTCCCACGAGGTCATGGAACAAGCCAAGCCACTAAGCTGGCCCCCCGTGACCGAACTGTCTGCGTTGTCTGCCGTGCCCTCTGGCGCCAGGGATGCCGTGCTCAAGTTTTATTTCGGCCCCATGGACTGCGGAAAGTCCACGCTGGCGCTCCAGATGAACTACAACCACGGACGTCAGGGCAGGCGCGGCCTGGTGCTGACCAAGCACGACCGCTCCGGCGGCCCGAAGGTCACCAGCCGGATCGGGCTCGGGCTCGAGGCCATCGAGGTGGAGGACTCGCTCGACCTCGTGCGGCTGGTCACCTCCCGCCACCGCATCGATTATCTCATCTGCGACGAGGCCTGCTTCTACACCGTCGAGCAGATCGAGCAGCTCGCCGACCTGGTGGACGAGCACGGCGTGGACGTCTACGCGTTCGGGCTGGCCTCGGACTTCAGGTCGGTGATGTTCCCGGCGGCGCAGCGGCTGTTCGAGCTGGCCGACGAGGTGTGCCGGCTGCAGGTCGAGGTGCTGTGCTGGTGCGGGCGTCCCGGGCAGCTCAACGCCAGGGTGGTGGGCGGGGTGATGGCACGCACGGGCGAACAGGTCGTGATCGGCGACACCGACGCCTCGCACGTGCGCTACCAGGTGCTCTGCCGTCGCCACCACCGCTCCGGCCTGCTCGGCGAAGGCACAGAAGAGGGCCCACAAGATGGCCCGGAAGCGGGCTCAGATGAGACGGTCCAGCAGCTGTCTGAGTAGCCGCGCGTCGTCGCCCGGCAGGGCGGCGAGGAACCGCTCCTCGGCCGCCTCCACGGCGCGCGTGGCCCCCTCGAGGACCTCGCGGCCGTGCTCGGTCAGCTCGACCATGTTCTTGCGCCGGTCGCCGGGATGCGGCCGGCGCCCGACGAGTTTCTTCCGCTCCAGCCCGTCCAGCAGGGCGACCATCGTCGTCCTGTCGATGCCCAGCCGCTGGGCGGCGTCCAGCTGGGAGAGCGGCTCCGGCGTGCGGAGCACCGACAGCACCCCGAACTCGCGACCGTCGATCTCGTACGGCTCCAGCGCCGGGCCGGTCAGCTCCCCCAGGCGCAGGTTGGCATGCTTGAGCAGATAACCGAGGCGGCGAGGTCGCGACACGTCACGATTCTCACACGGCGCAGTACCCGTCGTCGTCGCACCCGTCGGCCGGGGCCGCCAGCTGGGTGATCGGCGTCTGGCCGGTGCGCTCCGCCACCTCGTCGATCGCCGCCGCGAAAGCCTCCTCCGGCTGGGCGCCCGACACCGCGTAGATGCCCTCGAACAGGAAGAGCGGCACCCCGCTGATCCCGAGCGCCCGCGCCCTGCCGAGCTGCTCGCGCACCTGATCGGCGCCCTCGCCGCCGTCCTCGACCCCGACCTCGGCGGCCAGCTTGGCCAGGACGTCCGCGTCGCCCACGTTCAGCCCTTCGCTGAAGTACGCGCGGAACAGCCGCTCGGTCATCTCCTTGCCGCGCCCCTGCCGGTGGGCGACCTCGATCAGCCGGTGCGCCTCGAACGTGTTGGCGCTGACGGCGTGGTCGTAGTCCATCTCGAGCCCCTCGCCGGCGGCGGCGCCGGTGACCCGCTCGACCATCTGGCGCGCGTTCGGCCCGAACTTCCGCTCCAGCGCGGGGATCAGCGGCTCGCCCGCCACGGGGGCGTCGGGATTGAGCTGGTAGGGGCGCATCGTCACGTCGATCGTGCCGCCCTTGGCGCGGAACCGTTCGGCGGCCTTGGCGAACCTCACGTGCCCGATGTAGCACCAGGGGCACACGACGTCGGAGAAAATCTCAACCTTCACGCCTATGGGCAACCGCCGGGCGCCGCCGATGATTCCTATCCCGCGGCCAGCTCCTCCAGCCGGTACGGAAGGTAGGCCGAGTCGTCCACCAGCGCCGACGCGCCGCGCCACCACCCGAACCACTCGCCGCTGCGCCACATCCAGTCCACGCGCTCGATGGCCGCCACCACGTCGCCGACCGTCTCCCACCGCTCGCCGAGCTGCTCGCGGGTGGCGCCGTGCCGCAACGCCCAGGCACGCAGGACGCCCACGGCCGCGGCGGGCACCTCCCGGGTGTACGGGTCGGGGTCCTCGCCGGGCAGCCGGTGCGGCCCCAGCCCGGCCGCCACGCCCCAGCTCCACTGGGCCTCGGCGGGCCGGGAGTAGCGCAGGGAGTGGAAGTCGAGGTTGGACCCCAGCTCGTCGTCGGGCCGCCGGGTGACGACCGCGTCGAGCCGCCCGCCGGCGTCGAAGTGGACGACCAGCCGCTGCCCCGGCTTCACGCCCGGCGGCAGCTCGAACCGGTCCTCGGCCTGCCACGAGTTGAGGTCGACCTCGGCGACCGACCGGCCCCACATCTGGTCGGCGGCGTCGTCGGCGATCCAGGCGGCCAGCATCTCGAGCGCGGTCAGATCGGTCCACGGCTCGATCGCGACCGCCGTACGCACCACCTCGTCGGGAGCCGGCAGCTTGCCGCCTCTCGGCCGGCTCCACCACTCCGCACCCAGCTCGCGGGTGCCGACGAGCAGCGCGGCGATGGCCGCCAGCTCGGCCGACCGCCGGGTGAGCGAGGCGCCCAGCGCCAGCTCGAGGGCGCGGGCGGTCCGCTCCTCCCCGAGCGCCGGGCGCACGTCCGCCATCAGGGTCTCGGCTGTGGGGCGCTCGTCGCCCAGCAGGTTGCGTACGATTCGCCTGGCTTCGGTCCGTGCGTCTTCCGCGTGTGCCTGCCGCATACAGCCACGCTACGCCTGGAGATCCTTTTCCGCGAGAGGCCCCGGTCTCATGTGCGCCCGCGCCGGGAGGCCCGTCCGAGCAGCCAGCCCACCGCGACCCCGGTGAGCGCGATGCCCGCCCCCATCCCGAACGACGCCAGCATCACCCACGGCCGCGTCTGCGTGCGCCGCTCGGCGGGCCGCTCGTAAACAGCACCCCCCACAGGACCCACCGCGCCCTCTTGGTCCGCCACACCCGCCGCCTGGGCCGGCACATGCGCACCGGCCCCAACGACCGCCGGGACGCCCGCGGGCGCCGCACGCAGGTGATCCTCGACCGCCGAGAAGAACTCTTCCGCCGTCCGCTTGGCCACCGAGCCGAGCATGCGCTGCCCGACCCCGCCGATCATCCCGCCGATCATCGCGTCGGCGTCGTAGTCCACCCGGGTCCCGTCTTCCACCTCGCTCAGCCGTACCAGCACGGTGGCGTCCACCGTCCCGGGCGCCCCCTGCCCCCGCGCCTTGAGCGTGAAGCACTCAGGAGCCAGCGGATCGGACAGCGCCACCTCCCCCTGGTAGACGCCCTTGATGGACGCGACGCCCGCGTTGACCGTCATCCGGTACGTGTCAGGCCCGGTCTCCTCCAGGCGCTCGCACCCCGGAATGGTGCGCACCAGCACCGCGGGATCCTGGAGCGCCGCCCACACCCGATCCCTCTGAACGCCGATCACGGCACTACCCTCCACTTTCATCGGAGTCCCCCGAGCAAACCCCACCGGGACAGCCTCAAGCGCGAAGCCCACATACCTCTTCCTCCTTCGTGAGGGTGTAGGTGTAACCATCCGCCCGCTGCAGCAGACGGACATGCCTGTGATGGACGCCCTGGACAGTGCCGTGGGCGGTGGCGATGTTGAAGCTTCCGGTGGCACGTACGGCGACTCGACCGGTGTAGGTTCCGGCCTTTTTGCCGCTGGGGACGACAGCACGAACAAGGTCGCCGGTGGCGAAGCCGTAGAACTGCTTGCGACGCGGTAGCCGCAGGCGGGCAAAGCCGTACTTGTCGGTGCGGGTTCGGGCGTGGCTGCCACGGCCCGCACATCCCGCGATCAGCACGCGGCTGACAGCCTCGGTGATGATGGTGAGCTTGCCTACCGCCAGAGCGTCGAGCGTGTGAGATTTGGGCAGGCCGCATCGGGTGCGGTTCCACTTGGTCCGCCCACCCGACGCGCTGTGGGTAGGCAGCAGCTGGTCGAGGGCACGCCACAAAGCCCAGCGAACCGACTGCACCGCTGCTGCGTCCCGCAACGGTGCTTTCACTTGGGCCAGGATCCGGGCCAGCGCCCGCCGGTCGGTGACGAATTCCTCAACCGGGCGGTTGCTCTTGGCCTGATTACACCGGATACAAGCCAAGACCAAATTCGACACCCGGTCCGAGCCACCCCGCGACCGAGGGCGGACATGGTCGATGTTCAACGGCACACCGGTTGCGCCGCAGTAGACGCAGGCCCGGCCAAACTTGAACAGTAGATACTCGCGCACCTCGTACCCGTACATGGTGCCGTGCTGATACTCGGCTCCCTCCAGCGGACGCCCCGCACTGATGGCGTGGGTGTCGAACGCGACCTGCTCCACATGCACCGCGCGGACCGGCGCCCACCTGACGAGCCGGTCTACCCACGAAGCCGTGCTGCCGACGCGGTGCCGCAGCGACGGGGCGAGCCAGCCGCCTGGGCGGGCACGGTTCAAGAACCGCGGTGCGCGGTAGCGAAGGTTCGCCGAACGGCGTCGCCTGCGATAGGTAGCCCGCTTCGCCAGTTTCTTCTGAATCTGTGCGCCACGGTGGTCGAGCTGGAGAGCGAACCGGGCGCGACGCTCCCCCGCCACGGCGGTGAATACCGCGATGCCGGTGTGGCGGGAGCCGGGGTCGATGCCCAGCTCCACCCCGTCGACCTGACTGTCAGCGGCGATGCGATCTTTCAACCGGATGACGAAAGGGGTGTGCCTGGCGACCACCGCCCGCCCGGACTTCAGCAGCCTGCGCGCCCTGGCGGGCGTACACGGCTGCAACGGTCTCCCGTGCTTGTCGAGTACGAACACGAACGGGTGCCGCTCACGCGGCTCCTCCCCGGCTCCGAAAGGCTCGGGGGTGACGCCACCAGTCGCAGGTGAACGCCTGGCGATCTCCTCTCGACCATCTTCCACGCACGGTGCCATACGGCGCTGCGGGCCCGTTTCGTTCCCGACCCGGGGAGTGTCTGCTGCCCACAGTTCCAGAGCAAGCTGCTGAGGAAGCACAGCTTGGTGGGTCTTCTGTCCTGCGCGAAAGGTAGCCAACATGGTCACCTCCTTGTCGGTGTTGGCTGGGTCTGGTAACGGCGGCCCTCAGCCCATGGGGCTGAAAGCCCGGCCCTCCAAGGCCGGGATCCCGTTACGCGGCAACTTTAAGCAGTCAGGATCGGGCGGATAAGGGCAACAGCTGCCATAAGAGCGGCGCGCAACGGTTGGTGGTGGATCGGCGGATGACCATTACGCACCTTCTGTAACAGGATTCTTACGGAGTGCAACCTTACTGGCTGCTACCGATGTTTTCCATACTGTTTTCGAACGAAGTAGGGGCACCGCCGACCTGGAAGGACCGAGGGTCCGCCTGCGGACGTACGGATGAATCAACCCGTCGGCTGACGCGCCGGACCGGCCGCGCAGGGGATCCTCGGTACGCAGCGACAACCAGGCGACAGCGATGTGACCAAGCTCGCAGCACATCGCATCGCATTGCTCTACGACTTGTAGTACTACTTCAAGTAGATGTACTACGGCTTGTAGAGCTCACGGAGTGGACGGGGATGATGGACGCACTTGACCTGGCGCGGTGGCAGTTCGGGGTGACCACCGTGTACCACTTTCTGTTCGTGCCCCTCACCATCGGTCTGGGGATCTTCGTGGCGGGCCTGCAGACGGCCTGGCACCGCACGGGCAAGGACCAGTACCTGAAGCTCACGAAGTTCTTCGGGAAGCTGTTCCTGATCAACTTCGCCATGGGCGTGGTCACCGGCATCGTGCAGGAGTTCCAGTTCGGGATGAACTGGAGCGAATACTCCACGTTCGTCGGCGACGTCTTCGGGGCGCCGCTGGCCATGGAGGCGTTGCTGGCCTTCTTCATGGAGTCCACGTTCCTGGGGCTGTGGATCTTCGGGTGGGAGCGGTTGCCGAAGAAGGCGCATCTGGCGTGCATCTGGGCGGCCGCCATCGGGTCCAACTTGTCGGCCTATTTCATCCTCGCGGCCAACGCCTGGATGAAGCATCCCGTCGGCTACGAGGTCGTGGACGGCAAGGCCAGGATGACCGACCTGTGGGCCGTGCTCACCAACTCCACGGCACTGGCGCAGGTGCCCCATGTGATCGGGGCCGCGTTCGTCGTGGCGGGCGGGTTCGTGCTGGCCGTGAGCGGCTACTGGCTGCTCAAGACGCGGGCCCCGATGTGGCGCAGCGCCGCCAGGGCCGCGCTGGTGATGACGGCGATCGCGGGGGCCGTCGTCGCGGGCACCGGCGACACGTCCGCCAGGCTGATGTACGAGCAGCAGCCCATGAAGCTGGCCTCCGCCGAGGGCCTGGAGCGCGACACGACGGGCGCGGCGTTCTCCGTGGTGCCCGGCATCGAGATCCCCCGCCTGCTGAGCCTCCTGTCCGACCACGACCCCGACGCCGCCGTCCAGGGCACCGAGGACCTGCAGCGCCGCTTCGAGCAGCAGTTCGGCCCGGCCGACTACCGGCCGGACCAGCCGGTCGTGTTCTGGTCGTTCCGGGTGATGATCGTGTTCGGGATGGCCACGGTGGGCCTGTCGGTGCTCGGCCTCTGGCTGACCCGGCGCAGGCGCGAGTTCCCGAGCTGGCTGTCGCGGGCGCTGCTGCTCGCCCTGCCGCTGCCGCTGGTCGCGGTGATCTCGGGCTGGCTGCTGAGCGAGATCGGCCGCCAGCCGTGGACGGTCGCGGGCGAGCTGCTCACCGCCTCCAGCGTGTCGCCCGGCGTGAGCCTGGCCGAGGTGGCCACCTCGCTGACGATCTTCACGCTCCTGTACGGCGCGCTCGCGGTGGCCGAAGGCGTGCTGCTGACCAGGCATGTCCGCAAGGGCGTCGAGGAGCGGGAGCCCGCGACGGCGGCCGAGCGGCTCGAGCCGTCGCTGATGTACTGAGCTGACCTACTGGGGATACGACAATGATCGAGTTGTGGTTCGTCATCATCGCCTTCCTCTGGACGGGCTACTTCGTGCTGGAGGGCTTCGACTTCGGCGTCGGCATGCTGGCGCCGATCGTGAGCAGGAACGCCGAGGAGCGGCGGCAGAGCCTGGAGACCATCGGCCCGGTGTGGGACGGCAACGAGGTGTGGCTGATCACCGCCGTCGGCGCCATGTTCGCCGCCTTCCCCGCCTGGTACGCGGGCGTGTTCAGCACGTTCTACCTGCCGGTGACGCTCGTCCTCGTGGGGTTGATCGTGCGCGGCGTCGGCCTGGAGTGGCGCGGCAAGGTGGCCGACCCGCGCTGGTGCGATCTGGGCATCGTGGTCGGCAGCGCGCTCCCGGCGTTCCTGTGGGGCGCGGTCTTCGCCGACCTGCTCTACGACAGCCTGCCCGCCGCCCTGCTCGGGGGCGCGTTCACGCTGGCGGTGTGCGCCCTGCACGGCGCCGTCTTCCTGGCGCTCAAGACCACGGGCCCGGTACGCCGCCGCGCCCGCGTCACCGCCCTGGCCGCGAGCGGGGTCGCCATCCCGGTGGCCGTGGCGGCGCTGTCGGGCCTGGGCTCGCTCCCGGCGCTGGCCTCCATGGCGTCCCTGGCCGCGGCAACGGCGCTCATCTGGCGCCGCCGCGAGGGCTGGGCCTTCGCGGCCACGGCGGGCGCCGTCGTCCTGACCACCCTGGCGGTCTTCATGGAGCTCCGCCTGCAGCCGCTCCCCGGCCTCACCCTGGCCGAGGCGGCCTCGGGCCCGTACACGCTGACGATGCTGAGCTGGATCGGACTGATCACGCTGCCGTTCGTGCTGGTGTACCAGGGGTGGACGTACTGGGTCTTCAGGAAGCGGGTCCGCACGGCAATCCCGATCGGCTACGTGGCCGGGGCGCCGCCGAGGTAGAGGCGGCCGAGGCGGGGGTCGGCGGCGAGGGCCGGGGCGGGGCCGGTGATGTGGACGCGGCCGAGGTCCAGGCCACCGCCGGCGTCCGCCATCTCCAGGGCCCGCAGCGCATTCTGCTCCACCAGCAGCACCGCGACCCCGTCCTGCCGCGCGACCAGTGGGTCTTCCTCGCCGCGACGTTCGACTTCGGCACCGGGGCGATGAAGTCGCCGAGATCAACGTCGCCGCGAGCATCTCCCGCTGACGAGTCCGCCTGCGCGCCCAACAGGCACGCATCCCACACGCCGCCAAGCAATACCGCCGCGGCGCCGCCGATCCGGCCGGCAACCGCTCCCCTTGCATACTGCGCACGTCCGAACCTTGCCCACCACACCGACCATCCTGCGCCACTATCACGCCGACCGCCATCGACGATCTCGCCATGCATGCGGCTGTCTGATCATCCCATCGAGGACCGCACCCACATCCCACGCAAATATGCCTCACCGATTCACGCGCCTACAGCCGGTTAGTCCCCCGTGGGCCTTCCGGCTTCTGCCCAACGGCTTCGCCTACCGTGCCGATCGGCCTCTCGGGAGGTGAGCTGTGCCAGCTGTCGCGCAGCAGGCGTACCGAATACAGGGCGTACCAGCCGAAGCCGATTGCCTGGCTGATGCGCTGCCACAGGCCGTGGCCTTCTCCTGAGAGGGTGTCCATGCTGAAGCTCTGAGCTGCGATGTACAGCGTCAGCGGGGTCAGGATCCCGGCGGCAATGGTGATCAGAATCCAGGCCACCCCCTCCTTTCGGGCGATCGCGCGGTAGGCGGCCATGAGGATGGCCATCGTCAGGACCGCCCAGGCCGGGAAGAGGTTCAGATTGTGAATCCAGCCGTGCAAGGTGGGTTCGGCGGGCGGTTGCACGCCGAGCGGGAAGCCAGGGTTCGGATCGGTGACGAACACTCCGCCGACGATCAGGTTGAACCCCAGGACGCCGGTGAGGAACGGTATCGCCGTCGAACCGGGCCCGCTGCCCAGCGCGCGGCGTACACCGGTGGCGAACACCATGGTCAGCAGGCCGGTGACGACGAAGTTGGCGATCTGAACCCAGCCCCAGTCGCCATTGCTGAGCTCGCTGCCCCAGCGGTTCACCGCGTCGTACCCAGGCTGCAGTGCCCCATCCAGGAGGATCACCACAAAGAACATCAGTGGCGCGAACCCGCATGTCAGAAGCACCCGGACCCGCCCTCGCGCCGACCTTCTCAGGTTAGCCATCGCCTCTCCTCGGCGTAGAGCATCCATGATCTATGTCTACAATGTAGACAGATACTACATCGTAGACAGAGTGAGGAAGTCATGGAAGGTGACATGGTCGTGGTGCCCGGCGCGCGGCTGCACGTCGAACGCACCGGCGAGGGGCCTGCACTGCTGCTGGTCTCCGGCGGGGGAGGCGACGCCGGCATGTACGCCGACGTGATCCCGCTGCTGGCCAGGACCTTCACGGTGATCGCCTACGATCGGCGCGGCAACTCCCGCAGCCCGTTCACCGAGCCGGACGCCTCGATCACGGTCCCCCGGCAGGCCGACGACGCGGTCGCCGTCCTCGACCACTACGGTTTCGAGCGCGCGTACGTCTTCGGCAACAGCAGCGGTGCGATCATCGCCCTGGAGATGGTGACCCGCTACCCCCGCCGTCTGCTGGGCGCGGTCGCGCACGAGCCGCCACTGGTCCAGCTCCTTGCGCCGGACAGTCGGGAACGGCGGGAGATCGAGCACATCGGCCAAATCGCCCGGGACAAGCACGTGATGCGGGCCTACGCCGCGTTCGGCGCGATGACGCTGCCCGACCCGCCACGGCTGTTCCTGTCCCCGACCGGCCAGGTCGTGATCGCCGCCGCCACCCGTCTCATGCTCGCGTTCGGGAGCCTGGCGCAGAAGATCATCCGGCGCGAGCCGGACGTGATGATCCGCCAGCTTCGCAACGCCGACCTGACAACGCGCCGCGAACTGCCCTCGTTCTGTTTCGACTACCAGCCCGACCTGGCCGCGCTGGCCGCCACCACGGCGCTCTGGTGCCTGGCCACCGGCCGTGACAGCGCGGGCAAGCCCTACCACGCGACCGCGCACCTGCTGTCCGAGCGGCTTGGCGTACCCTGCCTAGAGTTCCCCGGCGGCCATGTCCCGTACCTGCAGCAGCCCGAGGAATTCACCGCGACGCTCACAAAGATCCTGGAGGGCTTCGGGCGATGACAGCCGACCACAGCGCGCCGGGCAGGCTGCCGGAACCGCCCACCCGGCCTACCCTCACCCGCGAATACCTCGCCGCCGCCGCACTCGCCCTCATCGACACCCACGGCCTGCGCAAGTTCTCCATGCGCAAGCTCGGCACCGCGGTCGGCTTCGACCCGATGGCCGCCTACCGCTACTACACCGACCAGGAAGCGCTCTTCGACGGCGTCGCCGAGGCGCTGTTCACCGAGATCGACGTCGACACCCTGCCCTGGGGCGGCCCCTGGCAGCAGCTGGCACGCGACTACTGCCTACGGCTACGCGACACCCTCCTGCGCCACCCCCGGGCCGTACAGATATTCGCCACCCGGCCGGTACGCTCGCCCGCCTCCATCGACACCGGCGTGAAGATGCTCACCAAGCTCCGCGACGCCGGCATCCCCCCGGCACAAGCCCTGCGCCTCTTCCGCTGCCTGCGCGAGTTCACCATCGGACACGCGCTCGCCATCGCCATGACCACACTCGGCGCCGACCAGCGCAGCCGCAAACCGGAGCCCGGCAGCCCCGACTACAACCTGCTCGCCGAAGCCGCCGACGCCACCATCCCCGGCGACCACTTCGAGGCCGGCCTCACCGCGATATTGCACGGCTTCGAGCCGCGCCTCCTGAATACCTGACCCAGCAGGTCATTCAAGCTCAGCCCAGAGCGGCCACCGTCCACCGTCTGCAGCTGCCCACGGTTGTGGACTGGACAGAGCCGGACGGCGGCCACTGCCACCGGCCGAGCCCTCGTTGCCCACATGGGATCCAGCGTCGCGGTCCGGCCCTCCGACCTCCCGTACAGGTGTCACCGGGCCGGGCGGCCGTGTCACCTGTCACGCATCGCTCGCGGAGCCGTGGCCGCGAGGCCCGAGTACAGGGATCAGCCGATCGTCCGCATCTGCTTCGTCCGGTGATCGGTCAGGTGGAGGTCGCCGCCGAGCCGCTCCTTGAGCAGGTCGAGCACCTTGCGACTGGACAGCACCGTCCAGAGCCTGCCGACCAGGTGCGGGTTGTACTCGGGGGCGGCGTCCATCCAGGCGTCCTTGCCCGCCTGGGTCTTGAACGTCGTGACGAAGAACTCTCCGTCAGGGGTCTTGCAGTAGCCGGTACGGATCTCCGCGGCGTTGACCTGCATCTTCGGCTTGCAGCCGACCTTGGCGGCGAGCTGCTCGACGGTGAGGGGGGCGGCGTCGCCCAGCTGTCCGCCTGCTGCGACGTAGCCGCCTCCGCTCCCTGAGGAGCAGCCGGCGACCAGTCCGGCCAGCAGCGCGAAAGCGGCCAGACGTGGAAGTGTCGTCATGTGCGGAGGTACGCAGGCCCCCCGACCCCGGTTCATCCCATACCGGCTCGGTTACTTCGGTGGCGCCGGCGTCTGGGAGACCCTGTGGTCCATCAGGTGCAGGTCGCCGCTGAGCGGCTCCTTCAGCTGCTCCAGCACCTCGAGCGGCCCCAGCACCGTCCACCGGGGGCCGACCAGGTGCGGGTTGTACTCGGGCGCGCGGTCCATCCACTCGTCCTTGAGCTTCTCGCTCGCGAACGTGTTGACGAAGAACTGCCCGACCTTGGTCTTGCAGTAGCCGGTACGCAGGTCGGCGGCGTTGACCTGCATCTTCGGCTTGCAGCCGACCTTGGCGGACAGCTGCTCCACGGTCAGGGGGGCGGCGGCCTTCTGGGTGTCGCCTGCCGCGGCGTAGTCGCCCCAGCCCCCTGAGGAGCAGCCGGCGACCAGCCCGGCCAGCAGCGCGAAAGCGGCCAGACGTGGAAATGTCGTCATGTGCGGAGGTACGCACCGAAAATCGCCCCGGTTCAGCGGAGAATGACGCAACCCTGATCGCGCAGCCGGCGCAGCACCTCGGGCTCGCCGTCGAGCTTGTTCCAGCGCAGGTCGAGCTTCTCCAGCGGGGGCAGCGTCGCAGGCAGCTCCCGCAGCCGGTTGTTACGGAGGTCGAGGTGCCGCAGACCGGGCGGCAGCGCGTCCGGCAGCTCGCGCAGCCGGTTGTTCCGCAGGTCCAGCACGCGCAGCTCATCCAGCTCGGCGATCGACGCGGGCAGCCGGGCCAGCCGGTTGCCCTGCACGTGCAGCTCCCGCAGCCGCCGCAGCCCGCCGACGGACTCCGGCAGCGCCTCCAGCCGGTTGCCGTACAGCCGCAGCTCCACCAGTGAGGCCATCCGCCCGACGGACTCGGGCAGCCGGGTCAACTGGTTGTCGGTGAGGTTGAGGTACGCGAGCCGCCCCAGCCGCCCGATCGCCTCCGGCACCTCGGTGAGCAGGTTGTCGCTGAGGTACAGGTAGTCGGTGAGGTCCAGGTCCCCGATCTCGGGCGGGACGGAGGCGAGCCGGTTGTGCCCCAGGTCGAGCATGCGCAGCCGGGCCAGCCCGCCGATCGCGGCCGGGACCTCGGTGAGCGCGTTCTCGGCCAGGTTGAGCGACTCCAGCCCGGTCAGCTTCCACAGGGAGGCCGGCACGCCGGTCAGCCCGTTACCGCCGACCGCGAGGTGCCGCAGGCGGGGGCTCAGCCGGTCGGGGATCGCGCCGACGCGGTTGCCGTACAGGAAGAGGACCTCCAGGTACGGCGGGCAGCGCGGGAACGACGTCAGCTCGTTGCCGTCGAGGTGCAGCGCGCGCAGCGCGGTCAGCCCCGAGAGGTCGGGCAGCGAGCGCAGGCGGTTGCCGTCGAGCCTGAGCTCCTCGAGCGCCCCGAGCCCGGCCACCCGGTCGGGGACCTCGGAGAGGTCGTTCCAGGCCAGGTCGATCAGCCGGACATCGTCGGGGACGACGGGAAAGGCCGTCAGACCGGCATCGGGAGCGCGCATAGCGCTAGATCATCGCATACGGGAGCGCAGGTCGAAGAGCTCGGACGGGGAGATGGGCATGCGGTCGATGGGGATGCCCTCGGCGTCCTCAATGGCCGAGGCGATGACCGCGGAGACGGGGATCACGCCGGCCTCGCCCGCGCCCTTGATGCCGAGCGGGTTGAGCGGTGAGGGCGTCTCCAGGTGGGCGGTCTCGATGTGCGGGATCTCGGTGGCGTACGGCATGAGGAAGTCCATGAAGGAGGCGTTCACGAGCTGGCCGTGCGGGTCGTACACCATGCGCTCGTAGAGTGCGCCGCCGATGCCCTGCGCCACTCCGCCGTGGATCTGGCCCTCCACGATCATGGGGTTGATCAGCCGGCCGCAGTCGTGCACGACCGCGTATCGCGCCACCTTGATCTCGGCGGTCTCCGGGTCGGTCTCGACGATCGCCGCGTGCATGCCGGACGCGAACGTGGACCTGATCGGCGAGTAGTAGTCGCGCCCCTCCAGCCCCGGTTCGTCGCCCTCGGCGACCGGCGGCCGGTCCGGGGAGGTGGTGCCGGAGAACTGGGTCGCCTTCGCGGTCTCGTCGTCGAAGGCGTACCGGAGCGGGTTGGCCAGCACCGCCACCGTGGAGAGCGGGATGGACGCGGTCGGCGTGCCGGCGACGTGCACCATCCCGTCGGTGATCTCCAGGTCGGCCGGGTCGGCCTCCAGCGCGTCGGCGGCGATCCGCAGCGCCTTGTCGCGTACCTTCCTGCAGGCCAGCGCGATGGCGTTGCCGCTGACGACGGCCGCGCGCGAGGCGAACGTGCCGACCGCGTACCCGAACCTGCGGGTGTCGCCGGTCACCACGCTCACCCGCTCGATCGGCACCCCCAGCTCGGTGGCGGCGATCTGCGCGAACACCGTCTCGTGCCCCTGGCCCTGCGAGGTGAGCCCGGTGGACACGTGCACCCGCCCGTCGGAGGTCACCTGCACGTGGCCGCCCTCGTACGGCCCCACGCCGGTGCCCTCGACGTAGCAGCCGATGCCGATGCCCCGGCCGGGGCGCCTCTCGAAGGAGTCCCAGCCGATCAGCTCCTTGAGCATGCGGAGCATCTCCGGGTAGTCGCCGCTGTCGTAGATCAGCGGCCGCCCGTCCTGGAACGTCATCCCCTGGTCGTACGGGAACTCGTCGGGCTCGATGAAGTTGGCCTCGCGCACCTCGGTCCGGTCCTTGCCGAGATAGCGGGCGATCTTGTCCATGGTCCGCTCCATGCAGAACACGCCCTGCGGCCTGCCGGCTCCCCGGTAGGGCGTGACCTGCACGGTGTTGGTGTAGACGGCGGTGAACTCGACCCGGTAGGCCCCGATCCGGTACGGGCCCAGCAGCTGCGTCGAGGTGACGATCGGCACGATGATGCCGTAGGGCGTGTAGGCGCCGTGGTCGTGCAGGATCGTCACGTCCAGGCCGAGGACGCGGCCGTCGTCGTCGAAGCCGACCCGTACGTACTGCACCTGGCCGCGCTCGTGGGCCGACGAGATGAAGTGCTCCCTGCGGTCCTCCGTCCACTTGATCTCGCGCCCGAGCGTCATGGCCGCCCAGGGCACCAGCACCTCCTCGGGCCACGGGTGCACGATCTTCACCCCGAAGCCGCCGCCCACGTCGGGCGCGATCACCTCGACCTGCGGCAGCGGCAGCTCGAGCGCGGCGGCCACGGCCATGCGGACGCTGGTCGAGGTCTGGGTGCTGGAGTAGACGCGCAGGTCCCGGCCGTCCCAGCGGGCGTACACGCCGCGTCCCTCCAGGGGCATGCTGGCGCTGCGCTCGATGTCGAGCCGGAAGGCCAGCGTGTGCGGCGCGGTCTCGATCGCCTCCCGCGCGCCGCGCCCGTCGGCCGCCGCGACCTCCTGGACGAGGTGCGCGCCGACGTTGCCCGGCACGTCCTCGTGCACGAGCTGGGCGCCCTGCACCGCCTCCTCCAGGCCGACGACCGGTTTGAGCGGCTCGTAGTCGACCTCGATGAGCGCGCAGGCGTCCTCGGCCGCGTACCTGTCGGTGGCCACGACCATGACCACCGGCTCGCCGACGTGCCGGACGACGTCCCTGGCCAGCGGGTACGCGGTGCGTCCGTGCGTGAGGGCCGGGTGCGGGATCAGCAGCGGCAGCGGCCTGCCGACCCGCTCGGGCAGGTCCTCCCAGGTGTAGACGGCGACGAGCCCCTCCACGTCGAGCGCGGCGGCCACGTCGATGTCGCGGATGCGGGCGTGCGCGTGCGGCGAGCGCACGAACGCGGCGGCCAGCGCGTCCCCGCCGAGGTCGTCGAGGAAGCGGCCCCGGCCGGTGAGCAGCCTCGGGTCCTCCCGCCGCTGCACGGGCTCCCCGAACAGCCTCGTCGTCATGTCTCCTCCGCCAGCAGCTCGGCGGCCCGGTGAACGGCCTTGACGATGTTCTGGTAGCCCGTGCAGCGGCACAGGTTGCCGGAGATGCCCTCGAGCACCTCCTCGTCCGTGGGCGCCGGGTTGTCCCGCAGCATGGCGGTCACCGTGCACAGGAACCCCGGCGTGCAGAACCCGCACTGCAGCCCATGGCACTCGGCGAACCCCCGCTGGACTGCGCTCATGGCCTCCACTCCGTGGAGGCGGCTCGGTCGCTGAAAGCCGTCGCGACCCAGCCCCTCCACGGTGGTGATCTCGGAGCCGTCCACACTGACCGCGAACGTCAGGCACGACCGTACCGGCTGCCCGTCGAGCAGCACGGTGCAGCAGCCGCAGACGCCGTGCTCGCAGCCGACGTGGGTGCCGGTCAGGCCGAGGTCGTGGCGCAGGCAGTCGGACAGCAGGCGGCGGGCGGGCACGCTGACCCGTCTCGCGGTGCCGTTCACGACGAGCGTGATCTCATGCTCCACGAACCCCTGCCTCCCTGGTCGCGTTCCGCAGCGCCCGCTCGGCCAGTACGCCCACGAGGTGACGGCGGTAGTCGGCGGACGCGTGGATGTCGCCTTCCGGTTCGACCCGTTCCCGTACGACCCGCGCCGCCTCCGCGGGGTTCCCGGCCACGTCCACGACGACCGGCACGTGGCCGACGCCGATGCAGGCGAGCGTGGCGGCTTCGGCGTGGCCGTCCTCGCCGAGTGTCACGACGGCGCAGACCCCGGCCAGCGCGTAGTCGCCGTGCCGCCTGGCCACCTCTTCGAATGCTGCCCCGGTACGCGGACCCAATGCCGGGAAAAATGCCGACACGGCCAGCTCGCCCGGCTGGACCGCCGACTCCATGGGCCCGACGAAGAACTCCTCCGCTCCCACGTCGCGTACCGGCCCGTCCCAGCGGGCCACCCGTACGGAGCCGCCCAGCACGGCCAGCACCGCGGGCAGCTCGGCGGCCGGATCGGCGTGCACGAGGCTGCCCACCACGGTCCCCCGGTTCCTGATCACGGGATGCGCGACCAGCTTGAGCGCCCGGCTGAGCAGCGGATGCGCCTCGGACCGCTCCGCCTGCGCGTGCGTGACCGCCGCCCCCACCCGGACACCGTCCTCCGTCGCCTCCATGACCTGCAGCTCCCGCAGGCGGCTGATGTCGACGAGATGGGCCGGGGCCGCCAGCCGCATGTTGAGCATGGGGATGAGGCTCTGCCCTCCGGCCAGCACCTTCCCGCCCACCTCGGCGAGCGTCCTGAGCGCCTCGCCGACGTCGCGGGGGGCGTGGTACTCGAACGGCGGCGGCTTCACCCGGCCTCGCTCCTGGCCGGCTCGGCGGGGCGGCCGGCGATGGCCCGGAGCAGGTGATAGCCGCCCAGCACCACGATGGTGCCGAGCGCGATCCCCTCCAGGGTGAAGTCTCCGCCGATGTAGTGGCTCACGGGTCCGATGGCCAGAATGATGCCCGCGCCGATCGGAACCATGTTCACGGGATCGGCGAAGTCCACCCGGTTCTCGATCCAGATCTTCGCGCCGAGCAGGCCGATCATGCCGTACAGGATGACGGTGACGCCGCCCAGCACGCCGCCCGGCGTGGCCGCGACGAGCGCGCCGAACTTGGGACAGAGGCCGAAGAAGATGGCGATGACGGCGGCGATGTAGTAGGCGGCGGTCGAGTAGACCTTGGTGGCGGCCATGACGCCGATGTTCTCGGCGTACGTGGTGGTGGGCGACCCGCCGACCGCGCTGGCGACCATGGTGCCGACTCCGTCGGCCACCACGGCCCGGCCCACGTACGGGTCGACGTCCGCCCCGGTCATCTCGCCGACGGCCTTGACGTGCCCGATGTTCTCGGCGATGAGCGCGATGACGGCGGGCAGCACCAGCAGCACGGCCGAGGTCTTGAAGTCGGGGGCGTGGAAGTCCGGCACCCCGAACCACGGCGCCTTCTCCAGGGAGCTGAAGTTCACCCGGTCGTGCGGGAAGGCGGTGGCCACGCAGTAGGTCCCCTCGGCCGGGCAAGCGGCCCCGGCCGCGTCCCGTAGGTTCGCCCCGGGCAGCACGGACGTGACGGGCCCGGCGGTCTTGTCCAGCACCCACGAGAGCACGAACCCGAAGACCAGCCCGACCAGCACCCCGATCCGCCCGACGAACCCCTTGAAGAGCACGATCACCACGAACGTGACCAGCATCGTGACAAGCGCGACCCAGTGGTCCTGCGGCCAGTAGACGTCCGCCACCACGTACGCCAGCCCGAACCCGATCAGCATCACGACCGCGCCGGTGACCACGGGCGGGAAGATGCGGTGGATGATCTGCACGCCGAGGAAGTGGATCGCCAGCCCGGCCAGCGCCAGCACCAACCCGGCGACCAGGATGGCGCCGGTCACGATCGCGTCCGCGCCCGCGGTGTCACCGCCCGCCGCCGCCCTGATGGCGAGCACCCCGCCCACGAAGGACGCGCTGGTGCCGAGGTAGGAAGGTATTTTCCCCTTCACGATCAGCAGGAACAGGATCGTCGCGACGCCTGACATCATCACGGCGACGTTCGGATCCAGCCCCATCACCAGGGGGAAGACGAAGGTCGCGCCGAACATCGCGATCACGTGCTGCGCCCCGAACCCCACCATCCTGGGCCAGCTCAGCCGCTCGTCCGGCCTGACCACCTCTCCGGGAGCCAGGTGCTTTCCGTCACCGTGCTTTGTCCATCCCAAAACCATGAGAGCCCCTCTTGTACTGGGCAGCGTCTAATTGCCGAGCTGCGCTCGGAGCGCTGTGTTGGATGTCCTCGCTGCGCGGCGGATCCATCACAGCCTGGCGCCACGTTCCGGTGCGGGCACATTAGGCCCGCCGGGACGGTGCTACACGGGCATGATCTGCCAAATCTACGCCGGGGGCCAGTGCAAACTCCTACTCCACCCGGATGGAGAACCCTTCGCCACTGACGATCTGACCCGACCGGATCTTGGCGCGCTTGCGCAGCTCCACCTCGCCGTCCACCAGCACGAACCCCTCGGCGATCAGCTGCTTGGCCATCCCGCCCGTCTCCGTGATCCCGCAGTATTTCAGCAGGTCACACAGCGGGATGTACTCGGAGCGCAGTTCGAAGTCCACAGCCCCAACCCTAGATCCCCCGCATCCGCAGCACGTGCAGGGCCAGGGTGAGGTTGAGGCGCAGGTGTGGGTCGTCGGTGAAGTTGCCGAGCAGGCGTTCCAGCTTGCCGATGCGGTAGCGCAGCGTGTTGTAGTGGAAGTGCAGCCGCCGGGCCGTCTCCGCCACGTTGAGGTTGGTCTCCAGGAGCACCTGCAGGGTGCGCCGGAGGTCGGCGTTCTCGGCGTCGACGTCGGTGGCCAGCGGCCCTAGCGTCTCGCGGACGAACGCGTGCAGCTCCTCCGTGTCGTTCACCAGGGACAGCAGGCGGTAGACGCCGAGCTGGTCGAAGTGGGCGACCGCGCCGGGGCCGTGCAGCTGGCGGCCCACCCTGGCCGCCTTCAACGCCTGCGAGTACGCCTCGGGCAGCGTCTCCGCCCCCGGGCTCGGCCGGGAGGTGCCCGTCGAGAACGTCGCGGGCGGCACGTCGGCGAAGGCCGAGGCCGCGTCCTTGGCCACCCGGGTGGCGTCGATCGAGGCGTCCACCACGGCCACCACCTCGTGCGAGAACCCCGCGACCGCCCCGCGCGGGTCGTGCCGCCGCATCGCCGCCGTCCAGCAGGCCACCAGCCGGTCCTGCGCGCTGCGCTCGTCGCCGTCCGGGTCCAGCTCGGCCACCAGCACGGTCACGGGGCGCGCCAGGTCCCAGCCGAACGCCCGCGCCCTGGCCGTGACCCGCTCCGCCGTGCCCGCCCGGCCGGTGAGCACGTCGCGCAGGAAGTCGGCGCGGTACTTGCTCTCGACGGCGTTGACCGCCTCCTGCCGCGTCACGACGAGCGCGGCGACGGTGGCGGCGCGTTCGAGGATGCCGACGTCGCTGTCCCTGATCGCCCCCGTCGGGCTGTAGGCGACGATCCTGCCGTGGTGGTGGCCCCCGGCGAGCACGGGCACCGAGGCGAAAGACCGTGCCCTCCCGGCGGCGGCCGGAAGGGACGGGCCCTCGAGGGAGATCGACTCGCGCAGGACCGCCACCTGATCGGCGGCGCCCGAGCTGGCCAGGACGCGGCCCGAGCCGTCCACGGCCGCCACCGACACGTCGAGCAGCTGCGCCACCTCGGCGGTCACCTCGTTGAGTCCGCCGCCCGCCAGCACGACCTGCACGAGCGCCCGGTGCGCCTCCTCGGCGCGGGCGAGCACGGCGGCCTGGCGGTTCAGGATGTCCGTCAGCACCTGGTTGAGGATGTCGTCGAACCCGACGTCGTTCGGCAGCAGGATGAGCGGGAAGCCGAGCCGGTCGGCCTGCTCGACCATCTCGTCGGGCAGCTCGTCCACGTACCGCCCGAGCTTGATCGCCAGCGCCGACAGCCCGCGCTCGTCCAGGTCGGCCACCAGCCGCCCAAGTGACTGCGGGGTGTTGCGCAGCGGGTAGCCCGTCGTGAGCAGCAGCTCGTGCGGCTTGACCCAGGCCAGGATGTCGGGCACTTCCATGACGTTCAGCCGCTGCACGATGCGGCCCAGGCCGCTCTCCCCCGCGATCAGCCTGGCGTCGGCGAGAGTCGAGACACCGAGCACCTCTCCTACGGAAACACCGTGAATGATCGTCCCGGTGCTGGCGAGCCGGACGGGGGGTTCCATGTGGAGATTGTGACTCCAGAAGCGGTCTGTCAGGAAGAGCCAACCTTCCCGCTGACTGTTGGCAAATTTCTCCGTACGGAGGGTTCCGCGCCCGTTCTACGGTCAGGTCCAGGGTCGGATGGGAGGCCAGGTGACCGTCAGTACTCATGTGAGGCGCGCCCGCATCCATGTGACGGGTGCGGCCAGCACGGCGGTGCGCCCTCTCCTGGAGTCGCCGCGCCGCCCCGCCCGCGTGCTCGCCGTGTTCCCGGCGGGGATCTATCTCGAGGTCAGAACCGACCTGGAGCCTTCGGTGATCGCCGTCATCACGGGCGCGGCCACGCGGCTGCCCAATTCCGTGCTGCTGGCCGCCCAGTTGCCGCACGTCACGCTGGGTGACGACGCCTCGGTGGGCGAGCGCGTCATCGAGCTGGGCCCGCTGAGCCTGAGCGTGCGCCGCTGGTGGGACCCCGCCCCGCCGCTGGGCCGGATCGATCGGGCGCGCCTCGAGTACGCCGCCACCCGCCTGAGCCGACCGCCGGAACCTCCGCTACCGGGCCTGGCGGGTAACGGGGCCGTCGAGTCACTGGCGGACAGCTGCGCGAAGGGCTGGCTCCTGGGAGCGGTGACGGCGGCCGAGCAGCTCGTGGGCCTGGGTCCCGGGCTCACGCCGAGCGGCGACGACGTGCTGGCGGGCCTGCTGGTGACGCTGCGCCGGCTGGGCGCGGCGGCCGGGGCGGAGCGGGCGGTCTGGCTGGCCGACTGGCTGGCGGCGACCGTGACGTTCGACGCGCGCACCCGTACCACGCCCATCTCGGCCACGCTCCTGCACTGCGCCGCCAGGGGCGAGGCCAGCCCCGAGGTGACCGCCGTGCTGCGCGGCATCGCCGGCGGGCAGCCGCTCGAGCCGGCCCTGCGTGATCTCCACCGTCTCGGCCACACCTCGGGCGCGGACCTCACCCAGGGCATCGCCATCGGGACGTCCGCCGTCCTCGCTCTGAGCGGGCCACGATGAGCAGCGATGCGGTGCTGGTACGGAAAGGCACGTACCACGACTCAGTTGCCCTCATGCGCATAAGTCGTGCGCTGACCGAAATGTCGGGTGTGGAGGTGGCCATGGTCGCCATGGCCACCGAGCTGAACCTCGGCATCCTCCGCGACCTGGGCTTCACCGTCCCGGCCGCCGACCCGGGCGACCTCCTCATCGCCGTACGCGCGCACGACACCCGGGCGGCCGTCGAGGAGGCCGACCGCCGGCTGACCGCAGGCCGTCACCCGGAGGGCGCCCCAGCCGACCAGCCCGCCGACCAGCCCCCGCTCACCACCCGCTCGGCCGCCAGGACCGGGGCCGACCTGGTCCTCGTCTCGACCCCCGGCGAGTACGCCTTCGCCGAGGCCCAGGACGCCATCCAGGCCGGACTCCCCGTCATGATCTTCAGCGACGGCGTCCCCGCGGCCCAGGAGCGCCGCCTGAAGGAGCTCGCGGAGGCCCAGGACGTCCTCGTGATGGGCCCCGACTGCGGCACCGCCCTGATCGGCGGCGTCGGCCTGGGCTTCGCGAACGTGCTCGGCCCCGGCCCCGTCGGCGTGGTGGCCGCCTCCGGCACCGGCGCCCAGCAGGTGACGTGCCTGCTCGACTGGGCGGGCACCGGCGTCAGCCACGTGCTCGGCGTGGGCGGCAGGGACCTGTCGGCCGAGGTGGGCGGCCTGTCCACGCTGCGCGCCCTGCGCATGCTGGACGAGGATCCGGCCACTGAGCTGATCCTGCTCATCTCCAAGCCGCCGTCCCCCGAGGTGGCGCGGACCGTACAGGACTCCGTGGCGCGGCTGCGCACGCCGGTGCTGCTCGCGCTGCTCCCGGAGATCGACCTCACGGAGGCGGCCGAGCGAACGCTGCGCGCGCTCGGCAGGCCCGTGCCCGAGTGGCCGTCCTGGCCCGCGTGGTCGGGCAAGCAGAGCCGGGCCAAGACGATCAAGGGCGTTTACTCCGGCGGGACGCTCAGCGCCGAAGCCGCGCTGATCGCCGGCCGTGCCGGTTCGAGAGGGGGCGACTTCGTCGACTACGGCGACGACGCCTACACCAGGGGCCGGGCGCACCCCATGATCGACCCGACGCTCCGCGTCGAGGCGCTCTCCCGGGCTCACGAGAGCGATCTGGTGCTCATGGACGTCGTGCTCGGTCACGGCGCCGACCCCGACCCCGCCGCCTCGCTCGCGCACGCCGTCGCCCGCACCCCCGCCACCGTCGTGATCGCCCTCATCGGCACCGAGGGCGACCCGCAGGACCTGCACCGGCAGGCCGCCGCCTTCAGGGAGGCGGGCGCGGCCGTGTTCACGTCCAACGCCCAGGCCGCCAGGCACGCCAGGAGTCTCGTATGAGCCTGCTGTCCACCCCGCCCCGGGTCATCACGGTCGGCGCGGGCCTGCTCGACGAGGCACTGAGGGCGCAGGCCGTCCAGACCGTACCCGTCAGCTGGCGCCCGCCACTGCCCGGCACCGCCGAGGCCCTGGCGAAGGTGCTCGCCGACCCGCGCAGGCAGGCCGCGAACGAGCTGGCCGTGAGCAGGCTGACCTCCGCGCGCCCCTACCTGGTAGGGGTGCGGCGCGCGTCGGAGGTGCTGGAGGCGGGGACGTTCCTGCACGCGGGCCCGCCCATCACCTGGGAACGCGCGTCGGGCCCGATGCGCGGCGCGCTGATCGGCGCGATGCTGCTCGAGGGCCGGGCCGGCGACGAGCACGACGCCGCGCGCAGGCTGGCGGCCGGCGAGATCGCGCTGCGGCCGTGCCACGAGCACGCCGCCGTGGGCCCGATGGCGGGCGTGGTGAGCCCGTCCATGTGGCTGTTCGAGATACGCGACGACGAGCACGGCGGCACCGCGTACTGCTCGCTGAACGAGGGCCTGGGCAAGGTCCTCAGGTACGGCGCCTACGGACCGGAGGTGCTGGAGCGCCTGCGCTGGATGGACGCGGTGCTCGGCCCGGCGCTGAAGGCGACGCTGGAGCGCACCGGGCCCCTCGACCTGCGCTCGCTGATCGCGCAGGCCCTGCAGATGGGCGACGAGCTGCACAACCGCAACCGCGCCGCCACCTCGCTCCTGCTGCGCGAGCTGGCCCCCGCCGTGGTCGAGGCCGTCCCCGGCCACGCCGCGGAGGTTCTGCGCTTCATCAACGGCAACGACCACTTCTTCCTCAACCTCGCCATGGCGGCCGCCAAGGTCGGCACCGACGCGGCCCGCGACGTGCCCGGCTCGTCCCTGGTCGTGGCCATGGCCAGGAACGGCACCGACTTCGGCGTCCAGGTCTCCGGGCTGGGCGGGCGCTGGTTCACCGGTCCCGCGGGCGTGCCCGACGGGCTCTATCTGGGCACGTACGGGCCGGACGACGCCAACCCGGACATCGGCGACTCCACGATCACCGAGACGTCGGGGCTGGGCGGGTTCGCGATGGCGGCCTCGCCGGCCATCGTGCGGTTCGTGGGCGGCGAGGTGTCCGACGCGGTGCGGGCCACGCGCTCCATGTACGAGATCACGCTCGCCGAGCACCCCGCCTACCAGATCCCGGGGCTCGGCTTCCGCGGCACGCCCGTCGGCATCGACGTGACGCTCGTCGCCAGGACCGGCCTGCTGCCCGTGGTCAACACCGGCATAGCGGGCCGCGTCCCTGGGACCGGACAGGTGGGGGCGGGCCTGGTCAAACCGCCCGTGGAGGCGTTCACCGCCGCCCTGCTGTCGCTGGCCGAACAGGCCAGTTGAATTACGACATAACCGCAGGTAATCACCCTTGTCAGGGTTGATCAGCTTCCCTTGCGCATTGCCCGCAGATATCGTAACGAACCACTTTGTTTACGTTCAGTGCGGGATGGGGGCGGGAAGATGGCAGCCGACCGCTTGCTCAGCGGCCCCGGCCCGGAGGGAGGTGCCCCCAGCGGCGCCCCGCAAAGCCAGGGACGCTTGATCGGCCGGCGGTACCGCCTCATGTCGCCGGTCGGCAGGGGCGGCATGGGCATGGTGTGGCACGCCCACGACGTCCTGCTCGACCGGGACGTGGCGGTCAAGGAGCTGATCCTCCCGTACGGGCTCGACCGCGCGGGCATGCAGGTGGCGCACCGGCGCATGCTGCGCGAGGCCAGGTCGGCCGCGCGCCTGACCCATCCCGGCATCGTGACCGTGCACGACGTGGTCGAGGAGGACGGCCGCCCCTGGATCGTGATGGAGCTGGTCCGCGCGTGGTCGCTGGAGCAGGCCGTACGCCAGAGCGGGCCGCTGCCGGTGATCCAGGCGGCCGAGATCGGCATCCGGGTGCTCGACGCGCTCAGGCACGCGCACGCCGCCGGGATCCTGCACCGCGACATCAAGCCCGGCAACGTGCTGCTGACCCAGGACCGGGTGGTGCTGACCGACTTCGGCATCGCGGCCATCGAGGGCGACGTGACGATCACGCAGACCGGGCTGCTCATGGGGTCGCCCGCGTACATCCCGCCGGAGCGCCTGTCGGGGCAGGCGATCACGCAGGCGGCCGATCTGTGGTCGTTCGGCGCGACGCTGTACGCCGCCGTCGAGGGGCGGCCGCCGTACGAGGGGCCCGACCCCGTGGCAGTGCTCGGCTCGGTGCTCACACAGGACCCGATCAGCCCGCAGCGGGCCGGCTCGCTGCAGCCGGTGATCGAGGGGCTGCTGCGCAAGAACCCGGCCGAGCGGCTCACCTCCGGCCAGGTCATCGAGATGCTGGAGGCGGTGCTGCGCGCGCACGGCTCGGTCCGGCCTCGCCCGGCCGAGACGCTGCCCTCGCAGGACAACCTGCCGCCGCTGGACCACCCGTCGGGGCCGATGCCCTCGCGGATCGTGGAGACCCCCTCGGGTCCGGTACGCGTGCCGTACGACCCGCTGACCAGCCCGTCGGGCGGCCATTCGATGCCGTACGACGCACTGCAGAGCCCGTCGGGCAGCCACAGGACCGATCAGCTGTCGACGCCGTCCGGCGGGTTCGACGCGTTCGCCAGTCCCTCGGGGGGCCGGCCGTTCGGCGGCACGCCGTCCGGGCCGCACCGGATCGCCGGGGGCCTCGAGGACGACTCCGGCCCGCAGCCCGCGCCGATCCTGCCGCTGACCACGGACAGCCGCGCGTCCTCCTCCGGCGCCACGCCGTGGCCGCTGGCCTCGGCGGACGACCTGCGCGAGCACTCGCGCGACCTGTCCCGCGACCTCAGCCACAACCGCCCGGCCACGCTGCCCGGCTCGGCGCCGCGCACGGGCAAGAGCAGGCGCAGGCCGGAAGAGGACGACGGCTTCTGGAGCAGTGGCGGCCGCCCGAAAACGCTCATGATCAGCGTGCTGGTGGGCATCGCCGTGGTCGTCGGCGCCGTGGTGGTCATCCTGTCGGGCGGTTCGACGCCCACGGTGGCGCCCGGGACCCAGGCGGCGAGCTCCTCGCCCGACGCGGCCCAGGACGGCGAGCCCTCGGTGATACCCAGCGGCTACAGCGAGCACGGCATGGCCGGGTTCGCCGCCGCCGTGCCGGAGGGCTGGAAGGCGGGGACGTCGGGCGGCGTGACCACGTTCAGCGGGCCGAAGGACTCCGGCATCCGGATCATGGTGCAGAAGGCCGCCGCGCAGCCCGACGGCGGCCTGGCCGAGCTGGGCAAGCAGGAGGCCAAGGGCGGCGTGGACGGCTACATCCAGGTGCAGCTCCAGGCCGTCGACTACCGCGGCCGGCGGGCCGCCGACTGGGAGTACACCTACACGACCTCCAACGGCGTCCCCATGCACGCGCTGACCAGGTACGTCACGATCGACGACAAGGACGCGTTCACGATCACGTTCGACATGCCCGAGCTCAAGTGGGACGACCAGGCGGAGGCCCGCCAGGTGTTCCTGGACACGTTCCGGCAGGCGAGCTGACGTATTGCACCGTTCGTTCCAAAACGTGCTAACGTGCGGAGCATGGGGCGACCGAGGAAGTTCGAGGAGAAGCGCGCCGTCGAGGCGGCCATGCGCGCGTTCTGGACCGCGGGCTACGAGGCCACCTCGACCCAGGACCTGTGCACGGCCACCGGCCTCGGCCGCAGCAGCATCTACAACACCTTCGCGAGCAAGCACGACCTGTTCGAGAAGGCGCTGCGCCACTACATGGACGAGCACAACGCCGCGCTCGCCGACCTGCTGGAGTCCGGCCTGCCGGTCAAGGAGAAGATCCGGACCATCCTGTGGTGGGCCGTCGACCCAGACCCCGGCGAGCCGTCCGGCTGCCTGGTGGTCAACTCGATGACAGAGCTCGCCCCGCGCAACCCGGAGATCGCCGAGCTGCTGCGGCGCGACAGCGACAGGCGGCGGGAGATGCTGCGGGCCGCGCTCGAGGCCGGCCGCGCCCGGGGCGAGATCGACCCGGGCAAGGACCCGCTCGCTCTGGCGCAGTTCGTCATCGCCACCGTCAGCGGCCTGCGCGTGGCCGCCCGGGGCGGGACGGACCGGGACGGGCTCGAGTCGATCGCGAAAACCGCGCTGAGCGTCTTCTGACTTTTTCGCGCCCTCGTTTTGAACTGATCAATCTAAAAAGGAGTGAGACCATGCCGTTGGCCGTCTACATCCTGGGCCTGGCGATCTTCGCTCAGGGCACCTCTGAGCTCATGCTGGCCGGGCTGCTGCCCGAGATGGCCGCGGACCTGCACGTGTCCGTGCCCGGCGCCGGGCTGCTGATCTCGGCGTTCGCCCTGGGGATGCTGGTGGGGGCTCCGGTGCTGGCCGTCGCCACGCTGCGCTGGCCCCGACGGACGGCGCTGCTGACGTTCATGGTGGTCTTCGTGCTGTCCCACATCGTGGGCGCCCTGACGTCCAGCTACGGCGTGGTCTTCGCCACCCGCGTCGTGGGCGCCTTCGTGTACGCCGGGTTCTGGGCCGTGGCCGCGAGCACCGCGGTCGGCCTGGTGCCCGCCAACGCCCGCGGCAAGGCGATGAGCGTGCTCGCCGGCGGGCTGACGGTCGCCACCATCATCGGCCTGTCCCTGGGCACGGTCATCGGCCAGCACCTCGGCTGGCGCGCGTCCTTCTGGGCCGTCGCGGCGCTGTCGGCCCTGGCCGGTCTGGGCGTGCTCGCCACCATCCCAGGCGGCCGCCCCTCCGGTGCCGCGCCGCGCGTCTCCGACGAGCTGCGCTCCATGGGGAGCCCCCGGCTCTGGCTCTCGTACGGGACCACCGCGCTGACCACGGGAGCCCTGCTGGCCTCCTTCAGCTACCTCAGCGTGCTGCTGGTCGGCACCACGGGCCTGGCACCGGCCTGGGTGCCCGCGGTCCTGGCGCTCTACGGCGTCGGCTCGCTGATCGGGATCACCATCGGCGGCAGGATCGCCGACGCCCGCCCGTTCCCCACCCTGTACGTCGGCGTGACCGGCCTCGTCGTCACCTCGGTGGCGCTGGCCCTGGGCGCGTCGGCCACCGTGCCGGCCATCGCGCTGATCTTCCTGCTCGGCGCGTTCGGCTTCGGCACCAACCCCGCGCTGAACACCCGCGTCTTCTCGCTGGCCAAGGACGCCCCGACGCTGGCCGCCGCGGTGAACGTCTCCTCCTTCAACGTCGGCATCACCGTCGGCCCCTGGCTCGGCGGGCTGGCCATCGAGGCGGGGCTCGGCTACCCGTCCGTCGCCTGGATCGGCGCCGCCATCGGCGTGCTCTCGCTCGCGACCGTGGCCCTCTCGGCAGCACTGCACCGCTCCACGGCCGCGGAGACCAGTGAGGTACTTTCTCGCGTATGAAGCTGGCGAGCATCCACTTTTACCCCGTCAAGTCCACCGCAGGGCACGAGGTCCGCGAGGCCGAGGTCCAGCCGTGGGGGCTGGCCGGCGACCGCCGCTACCTCGTCACCGACGAGCGCGGCGACGTCCTCACCGCCCGTGAGGAGCCCCGCCTGCTGGCCGTCGTCGCCCGGCTCGACGGCGACGGGCTCACGCTGACCGGCCCGCACGCGGACCCGCTGCGGGTCACGCCGGCCGAGTCGATGTCCACGGTCACGGTGGCGCGCACGCCCGTGGAGGTCACCGACTGCGGCGACGACGCGGCACGCTGGCTGTCCGGGCTGGTGGGGCGGCCACTCAGGCTCAAGTGGCTCGACGACCCGACCCGCCGTCCGGTCAACCCCGAGTACGGACGGCCCGGCGACCGCGTGAGCCTGGCCGACGGCTACCCGCTGCTGCTCACGTCCAGCGCCTCGCTCGCGCGGCTCAACGACTGGATCGTGGAGACCGCGCTGGAGCGCGGCGAGGAGGCGCCCGAGCCGCTGCCCATGCACCGGTTCCGGCCGAACGTGGTGGTCGACGGGGTGGACACGCCGTTCGCCGAGGACAAGTGGGAGCGGGTACGCATCGGCGCGGTCAACTTCCGGGTCAGCAAGGGGTGCGACCGGTGCGTGCTGACGACGATCGACACGGCCACGTACACGAAGGGGAAGGAGCCCATCCGAACGCTCTCCCGGCATCGCAAGTGGGACGGGAAGGTGTGGTTCGGCATCAACCTGATCCCGGACACGCCGGGGCGCATTGCTCAGGGGGATTCGGTCACCATTCTCTGACATTTCGGCCTTTTGGGTGATGTGGGGGGTTATGCGAGACTTCACACGTGACCAGTGCCCCCACAACACCAGCGGTCTCGTCCGCTGACCGAATTCAGAGCGTCCAGCGCCGTACCCTGGCTGTCCTGTCGGCGACGCAGATCGTGGGTGGGGTGGGGGTCGCCGTCGGGCTCGCGCTCAGCTCGGTGGTCGTGGACGAGCTGTCGGGGTCCACGGTGATCAGCGGCTTCGCGGGCACGGCCACCGTGCTCGGCGCGGCGCTGCTGGCCCTGCCGACCGCCAAGGCGGCGGGCCGGGGTGGCCGCCGCGCGGGACTGTCGGTGGCGTACCTGTCGGCGCTCGCGGGCTGCGCGATCTCGGTCCTGGCGATCAGCCTGCATGCGTGGCCGCTGCTCCTCGCGGGGCTCGTGCTGGTGGGCGGCGGGAGCGCGGGCAGCCTGGCGGCGCGCTACTCGGCCACGGACCTGTCGCCGCAGGGCCGCTCGGCCAGGCACCTGTCCCTGGTCGTCTGGGCCTCCACGATCGGCTCCGTCGCCGGCCCGAACCTCGCCAAGCCCGCCGACCAGATCGGCATGCGACTGGGCCTGGTGCAGCAGGCGGGGCCTTTCGCGTTCGCGGCGCTGGCGTTCGCGCTGGCCCTGACCGTCATCTTCGTCTTCCTGCGCCCCGATCCGCTCAAGCTGGCCCGCTCACTCACCGGCGCCCAGCGCACCGGCCGCGCCCCCAAGGGCACGATCCGCACCGCCTGGCAGACCCTCCGCACGACCCCGAACGCCCGCCGCGCCCTCGTCATGATCGCGGTCAGCCACACGGCGATGGTGTCGGTCATGTCCATGACCCCGGTCAAGCTCCATCACGACGGCTCGAACCTGGACGTCATCGGCCTCGTGATCAGCCTGCACATCGCGGGCATGTACGTGCTGTCGCCGGTGGTGGGCTGGCTGGCCGACAAGGCCGGCAAGGTGCCCGTCCTGGTGCTCGGCATGGCCCTCCTGCTGGCCGCCGCCACCCTCGCCGGCACGGCCGGCCACCGGGTGTGGCAGGTGACGACCGCGCTGGTGCTGCTGGGGCTCGGCTGGTCGTGCGGCCTGGTGGCGGGCTCCGCCCTGGTCACCGAGTCCGTCCCGCTCGACGGCCGCCCGGCCGTCCAGGGGCTTTCCGACCTGCTGATGAACGTCTGCGGCGCCACGGGCACGATCGTCGCGGGCGCCATCGTGGGGGTGCTCGGGTACGGCGTGCTCGGCCTGGTCGTGGGGGTCATGGTCACCCTCGCCGGCGTCTGGCTCACCGTCATCTGGCGCACCACCGACGCCTGAACCGCCAAACACCCTGGGCCCTCACTGTCCGCCGGCCGCAGCGGATGGATGCGGGTTCACCGCCGCTGCCGGCCACTGGTGGCGGGATCCGCTCCGGTCAGGCGGTCCGTGATCTCCTCGGCGTCCAGCACCAGCGCAAAGCCCTTGCGCAGGACCGCGAGTTCGGGTTCCTGCCGGGACTCGTCGTCGGTGGCGGTGACGTCGGCGCCGAACACGACCCGGTACCCGCGCTCGTAGGCCTGCCGCGCCGTGGTGCCGCAGCAGTAGTTGGTCAGCGTGCCGGACACGATCACGGTGTCGCGGCCGAGGTTGCGCAGAATGGTGTCGAGCGCGGTGTCGTAGAAGGCGCCGTAGGAGGGTTTGCGGATCAGGACCTCCTCGTCGCGGTAGCCCATCTGATTCCAGACCGTGGCGGGGCCGGGCCGGCGCCAGTCGGTGTCGCCGTTCGGCAGGTAGCGCAGGGCGTGCGGGCGGTCCAGGCCGAGGTGGGTGTCGTCGAAGATCGTCCAGATCACCGGGACGCCGACGTCGCGGCAGTGGTCGATGAGGCGGCGCAGCCGGGGTGCCATGCGGGTGGCGGCGGGCACCCAATACGGGCTCCAGCCGGGCTCGACGAACTCATCCTGCATGTCGATGACCAGCAGTGCCGAGCGTTCGGGGCGGATCGTGAACGACGCCTGCCCTTGTTCGTAGGCAGCCTGGGCGCGCGCGGTCACCCATTCCTCGGTGTAGGACATCCCACTCCCTATATCGATTCGACATACCTCGTTTCGATGTGCCACGATAGCAGCATGCTCGAGCTGGCGATCCTGGGGTTCCTGGCCGACGGGCCGCTGCACGGATACGAACTGCGGCGGCGGGTCGCGGCGTTGTCCGGACACACCCGCCCGGTCAGCGACGGCAGCCTCTATCCGGCGATCAACCGCCTGGTCAAAGCCGGCCTCCTGGAACGCCGCACCGAGCCGGGCGCCTCCGCCGCCCAGCGCCACGTGCTCAACCTGACCGACCACGGCCGGGATGACCTGCTGCGCCGGCTGAAGGAACCGGCCGAGAACGACATCACCGACGGCACCCGATACTTCACCGTCCTGGCCTTCCTCTCCCTGCTTCCCGACGTCGCCGACCAGCACGCCGTGCTGCGCCGCCGACTGCGGTTCCTGGAACAGCCCGCCGGCTTCTTCTACGACGGTGACCGTCCTCTGCGCTCCCGGGAGGTGGACGACCCGTACCGTCGCGGCATGCTCGTCATCGCGCGCGCCACCAGCCGCGCCGAACGCGCCTGGCTGCACGAGATCTTGTCCTGACACCGTTCAAGAGCCCGAGAAGAGCCTCACCCTGTGGGGCGACGCGGGCCGTGGCGAAGGGTCGCACGCCCCGCCCGCAGCCCTCGTCACTTGGCGTCGGCGTACGACGAGACCGCCACGGCCTCCATCGGGAAGCGCACCGGTGTCGCCCCGAACAGCAGCCGGGTGGCCTCCGAGGCGGCCGAGGCGACGGCGGCGATCACCTCCTCGGCCTGCGAGATCGGGCAGTGCACCATCACCTCGTCGTGCTGGAAGAACACCATCCGGGCCGGCTCGGGCAGCAGCCCGCGCAGCACCGCCATCAGCGCCAGGGCCCACTCGGCCGCGGTGCCCTGCACCACGAAGTTGCGCGTGAACCGCCCTCGGTCGCGGGCCGCCCGGCTGCCCTCGGGCCCCGACACCAGCTCCCTCCATCGGGACGAGGGCGGCGGGCTGGTGCGCCCGAGCCACGAGCGCACGAGCCGCCCCTCCTCCCCCGCCTTGGCCGCGTCCTCCACGAACTGGTACGCCTTGGGGAAGCGCTGCCGCATCACCGCCAGCAGCTTGGGCGCGTCGCCGCTGGTGCCGCCGTACATGGCGGACAGCATGGCGATCTTGGCGTTGGCCCGCTCGCCCCCGAACGACTGCGCCAGCGCCGCATACAGGTCGATCTCCCCCGCGGCCCTGGCCAGCCCCACGTCGCCGGCCATCGCGGCCAGCACCCGCGGCTCGAGCTGGGCGGCGTCGGCGACGATCAGCACCCACCCGTCGTCGGCCACCACCACCCGCCGCATCACCTTGGGGATCTGCAGCGCCCCGCCGCCGCTGGTCGCCCACCGCCCGGACACGACGCCGCCCACCACGTACTCGGGGCGGAACCGGCCGCCCCGCACCCACTGGTCGGCCCACACCCACCCGTGGAAGCTGAACAGGCGGGCCAGCTCCTTGTACGCCAGCAGCGGCGCCACGGCGGGGTGGTCGATCTGCTTGAGCTCCCACGACCGGGTGGTCTTCAGCGCCACCCCGGCCCCCTTGAACGCCTTGACGAGCTGCTGCACTGAGTCCGGATTGACCGGATGGCCGAAGGCCGCGGCCACCTCGTCGGCCAGTGCCTGCAGCTTGGCCGGCCGCATGCCGTGCACGGGCCGCGGGCCCAGGAGGTCGGTCAGCAGCGCGTCGTGCACGTCGCGCCGCCAGGGCATGCCGTCGTACGACATCTCGGCCGCGATGAGCGCCCCGGCCGACTCGGCCGCCACCAGCAGCCTGAACCTGCCGGGCTCCGGCAGGGCCTCGATCCGCCGCAGCTGGTCGGCCAGCACCTCGGCCACCGCCTCGGCCGAGAGCGGCTCGGGCGCGAACAGCGTGTCGGGCGCGCTCGGCTGGTCCTCGGGCACCGGCAGCCCGTACAGCCTGGCGTGGGCTGCCGCGGCCGAGCGGGGCTCGCCGTAGCGGCCCTCGTACGCGAGCAGCAGCCCTTCGGTGAGCGCGAGATCATGGCAGCGGGAGACCCGCACGCCCGCGCTCAGCAGCCCGGGATAGACCTCCCGGCCATCGGCCCACACCCACCGCGGGTGCTCGGCCGCCTCCAGCTCGCGCACGGCCCCCGCCAGGTCGGCGGTACGGCGTGCCGAGCCGCCGACCGGAAGCACCGTCTCTCCGGCGACCACGACATACACGTGGTCAAGGGTGCCAAACGCCTACGACAATGTGATGCGCACCTCGTCCTCGAGCGGCGGATCGAGCTCCTGCGGCAGGCACCCGGTCGCGGCGAAGCAGCGCAGGGTCAGCTCCTCAGGGGTGACCGAAATGTGCAGGAGCTGCTTGAAGAACGGCGGTGTGTCCCAGTCGGAGAGCTCCGACAGGTAGCGGTGGAACACCTTGTCCACCGGCAGCCGGAACGGCCACGGCCAGGCCCCGAGCAGCCGCGCCGCCCACCGCATCCTGCTGGTGATCGTCACCGGTCCCTCGGGGGCCCTGACCGGCCGGTTCTTGATCTGGTCCGACATGATGCACAGGGCCTCGGAGGGCGTCAGGTAGATCCACTTCATCCGCAGGCGGCGCGCGTACAGCTGGCTGTAGAAGGACAGCGAGTCGCCGCGCAGCGGGTAGCACTTGAACGCGTCCTCGTCCACGCCCGCGACGTCGACCCGGCCGATGGTGTGCGTGGCGTGCATGAACGCGCCGCCGCCGCCGGACACGATGTACTGGATCACCCGGTCGCCCACCTTGACCGGATAGCGCTGGTAGTTGTGCACGTCTCCGCCGATGGCCGCGACGTACCGGTGCGCCGGGTCGCGCACGATGTCGTCGATCGTGCCGCCTTCCTCCAGCGGCGACGGCTTGTAGGCGTTGCCGACGTAGATGGGCTTGCCCGTCACGAGGATCTTCGGCCGCGGATCGAGCGAGACGCGCCGCAGCCACGCGGTCTGCCCCTTGTCGATGACGTTCTTGATGCCGGTGTCGACGCCGACGATCACCAGGCTGTCGGTCTCGATCGCCCAGTACGGCGCCGGCTGCGTGGCCTGCTGGGCGGGCTTGCCCCTGAGCTCGCGCGCCTTGGCCAGCCGCTCCTCGTCGACCGTCTCCGGCTTGCGCCACAGCAGCCCGCGCAGCCCGCGGTCGGGCTTCGGCTTGAGCGGCGGCGCGTCGCAGAAGACCCGCATGAACCCGCCGAGCCCGTCGTACCAGTCGTGGTTGCCGGGGACGGCGTAGATCGGGGCGTCGTAGTCCTTGTACGGACGGAAGAACTTGTCGCAGTACTCGTTTCCCGATCCGGTCGGATAGATCACATCACTGGCTATGACGGCGAATGCCGTGTCCTCCCCCAGTTTCAGCATCCCCGGAACAACGGCATACTGCGACGCATCTCCCTCTCCTGTATCACCGAGCAGAAGAAAACTGAAATTTCCCCCAACGGATAGCTTGATGCGAAATTCCGGGTCAATCCCGCGCGCTTCCTGGGCCGCCACCCAGCGCGCCCGAACCTCACCCGACGGATCCCCGAACAACGAGGCGAGGATGTCGTTGCGCGAGCGCCACAAGGTCGCCACATTCAACCAGGTAAATCCCTGACCATTGGGTCTGAGCTGGGCGAACGTCCCCGTCTGCGTACAGGCCCACCCCGCGCCCCGCTCCGACACCCGTGACGAAAGGTGCTTTCCACGTTCAGCCGCGACTTCCACCATGTCCTCATCTTTACCGCGATCTTCAGATGACGCACCATGAACGCTCCGTACCGCAAGGAACACAGAAGGTTCGCAATGGTGTAGCCTCACCCCCCAAGCAAGCGGTTGGGACCGCCGAGGGGAGGCGCCCATGACCCGTAACAGCCCGGACGACGCGACCCGGAGAGGCACCTCCGACGCGGAGGCTATTGAAGGTCTGCTGGCATATGCGCAAACCGGCTCCCGGTGGGGCGGCGCGGCGCTCCGCAGGGCCCGCCAGGCCGTGGCGCGCAGCAGGGCGCTGGCCACGGAGTTCCCCGAGCACACGGCGCTGCTGGCCCGCAGCCTGCGCTTGACGGCGAGGCTGCTGCTGAAGCGGGGCAAGGCCGTGGAGGCGCTGCCCATGGCGCAGGAGGCGGCCGCGCTCACCCGCGCGATGGGCGGCGCGCCGCTGGTGACCTCCCTGATGCACCTGGCCGAGGTGTACGAGGCCCTGCACCGCTACAGCGAGGCCGCGGCCACGATGGCGGAGGCCGACCGGATCTCCCCGCCCGAGGCTCCCTGAACCCGCGCCGTCGCGGGCGGCCGTGGCCCTGCCGCGCCCTCGCCCCTCTCGCGACCTCCTGAAAGGAGCACGGCCGAAGTGCGCAGGAGCGCGGGTGCCCGTCAGGCGCCGTCCGGCGGGACGAGGACGCCGGGGTTGAGTATCCCGGCCGGGTCGAGCCGGTGCTTGACCGCCTGCAGCACGCTCACCCCCACGGGCCCCAGCTCGGCCGCGTAGGCGTCCCGGTGCTCGCGTCCGACCCCGTGGTGGTGCGTGATCGTGCCCCCCGCCTCGACGATGGCCGCGTTCGCCGCCACCTTGGCCCGCTCCCACTGCGCCACGGGGTCGCCCTCCTGCGCGGTGACGACGGTGAAGTAGAGCGACGCGCCGGTCTCGTACACGTGGGAGATGTGACACATGACCAGCGGTGAGCCGAGCGCGCCCGCCAGGGCCAGCCGGACCGCGTCGTAGAGCCGCGGCAGGTTCGCCCAGAACCCGGCGGTCTCCAGCGTCTCGACCGTGGCCCCGGCGGCGAGCAGCGAGTCACGCAGGTACGGGGCGGAGAAGCGGCCGTGTTCCCACGCCTCGCCCGGCTCCGCGCCCAGCGGCTCGCCGCCCGCCCGCTCCAGGACGGCCGAAGCCGCCGCCCGCCACTCCGCCACGAAAGCGCCTTCGTAGCCCGCGATCAGCAGGCAGCCCGAGCCGCCGGAGCCGATCGCGTCCGGCTTGGCCAGGCCGATCATGGTCTCGGTCTCGTCCGACAGCCGCAGCACGGTGGGGAGCGGCCCTTCCTGGGCGAGCGCGCGCAAGGCCGCCGATCCCTCCGCGAACGTCCCGAACCGCCATCCTTCGTACCGGCGCTCGGCCGGAGCTCGCCGCACGCGCAGCCTGAGCGACGTGATCACGCCGAAGGCGCCCTCGGAGCCGAGCACGAGCTGCCGCAGATCGGGCCCGGCCGCCGACTTGGGGGCGCGCCCGAGGTCCAGGGTGCCGGACGGCGTGGCCACCGTAAGGCCGACGACCATGTCGTCGAAGCGCCCGTACCCGGCCGAGGCCTGGCCGCTGGAGCGGGCCGCCGCGAAGCCGCCGAGCGTGGCGTACTCGAAGGACTGGGGGAAGTGCCCCAGCGTCAGCCCGTGTCCGGCGAGCAGCCGCTCGGCCTCGGGCGCCCGTACGCCCGGCTCGAACGTGGCCACGAGCGACTCCAGGTCCACGGCGCGCAGCCGGTCGAGCCGCCCCAGGTCGAGCGCGATCGCCCCGGCGAAGCCGGAGCGGGCCGCCGCGAGCCCGCCGACCACGGAGGTGCCGCCGCCGAAGGGCACCACGGCGACGCGTTCGGCGGAGCAGAGCCGCAGCAGCTCGGCCACCTCGTCGTGCGAGCCGGGCAGCACCACCGCGTCGGGGGCGTCGGAGCCGTCCCCCGCGCGCATCCGCAGCAGGTCGGGGGTGGACTTGCCGCGGGTGTGGCGTACGCGGGCCTCGTGGGAGGTCAGCACGTGGGCGGAGCCGACGACCTCGGCCAGCGCGCCGAGCAGCGGCCCGGGCAGGGCGACCGGCGGCAGGCGCACCGACTCCAGGGCGACGGCGGGAGTGTCCGGCGCGCGCACGCCGAGGAAGTCGCGCAACAGCCGGCGGACCTGCTCGGGCAGCTCGCGCGCCTTGGCGGGGTCGCCCCAGCCGGACCACAGCATCGGCTCTCCAGTCATGCGTGTCATTGGTCGCTCACCACTCCTCACTCGCTTCGCGGAGTCCTTCCTCCGTCAGGCCTCCACTCCGCTCGCTGCGTCGGGTTCGCTCCTTACACTGTGACACATGACGTCGAATCGTCACAATGACGGCGTGCTGGACGCGGCGCGCGACTGCGTGCTGGCGTACGGGGTGCGGAGGACGACCCTCACGGACGTGGCACGCAGGGCCGGGGTGTCGCGGATGACGATCTACCGCCGCTGGCCCGACGTGCGCACGCTGGTCGCGGACCTGATGACCAGGGAGTGGGTGCGGGTGGTCGAGGGGCTCGACCTGGCCGACCCGGTGCGCGCGGTCGTCGCCGGGGTCCGCGGGCTGCGCGCGCACCCGTTGTGGCGCAAGATCGTGGAGGCCGATCCCGAGCTGCTCATGCCGTACCTGACCGACCGGCGGGGCGCGAGCCAGGAGGCCGCGCTCGGCGTCCTGGAGCGGGCGGTCGGCGACCCGCGCAAGGCGCGGGCGGTGCTGCTGGTGGCGCAGTCGTTCCTGCTGTCGGCGCCCACGATGCTCGACCCCTTGACCCTGGACGAGCTCGACGACGAGCTCGCCGCCATGCTGGAGGCCTACCTTGGGTAGCCCGGGTGGAGGCACTTCGGACAGCTCGCGTGGAGGCGCACCTTGGACAGCTCGCTGAACGCCCGCAGACGCTCCCGCGAGCTCCGCCAGGTCGCGGAGGAACGGCTGGACGTGCTGGTGGTGGGGCTCGGCGCGACCGGCGCGGGCGCCGCGCTCGACGCCGCGTCCCGGGGGTTGAGCGTAGCGGCGATCGACGCGCACGACCTGGCTTTCGGGACGTCCAGGTGGAGCTCCAAGATGATCCACGGCGGCCTGCGCTACCTGGCCAAGGGGCAGGTGGACGTGGCCTACGAGAGCGCGGTCGAGCGCGGCATCCTGCTCCGCACGACGGCTCCGCACCTGGTCGCGGCGCACCCGTACCTGCTGCCGCTCACGAAGGCGGTCTCGCGGCAGCAGGCGGCGCTGGTGATGAGCGGCTACCGGCTCGGCGACAGCCTGCGGGCCGCCGCGCGCACGCCGCGCCGGCTGCTGCCGGGGCCCACGCGGCTGAGCGCGGCCCGCACCCGCACGCTGGCGCCCGTGCTCGACGACGACGGCCTGCGCGGCGCGCTGCTGTCGTGGGACGGCCGGCTGCTCGACGACGCCCGCCTGGTGGTGGCCATCGCCCGGACGGCCGCCGCGCAGGGCGCCCGCGTGCTGACCCGCTGCCGCGCGCTGCGGCTGACAGACCGGGGCGCGCTGGTACGCGACGAGCTGACCGGCGAGGAGTTCGACGTCCGCGCCACGACGGTGATCAACGCGGCCGGGGTGTGGGCGGGCACGCTGGACCCCGAGGTCAAGCTGCGGCCGTCCAGAGGCACCCACCTCGTGCTGGCGCCCGGCACGCTCCCCGGGCTGATCGCCGGCATGCACGTGCCCATTCCCGGAGAGACCAGCCGATTCGCGCTCGTACTCCCCCAGCGCGACGGCCGCGTCCACGTCGGCCTGACGGACGAACCGGTGGACGGGCCCGTGCCCGACGTTCCCGAAGCACCCGAGGAGGACGTCAGAACGCTCCTGGAGGTGCTGAACGGCGTTCTTGAGACTCGGGTGACCAGAGAGGCGGTCGCGGGCGCGTACGCGGGCCTCAGGCCCCTTCTGGCGGCCGACGGCCGCACGGCGGACATCTCCCGTAGGCACGCGGTCCTGTCGCACGACGGGGTCGTCACGGTCGTGGGGGGCAAGCTGACGACATATCGGCGCATGGCCGAGGACGCGGTGGATCGAGCGGTCTCGACCGCGAAGCTGCCGGCCGGGCGGTGCCGTACGAGGAAGATCCCGCTCGTCGGGGCGGGAGCGCGGCCGTCGGGGGTGCCGCACCAGCTGGCCGAGCGGTACGGCAGCGAGGCCGAGGCCGTGCACGAGCTCGTCAAGGCGCACCCGGAGGAGGCCGGGCTCGGCGTCACCGAGGGCGAGCTGATCTGGTCAGTCCAGCACGAGGGCGCGCTCGACGAGGGCGACCTGCTGGACAGGAGGACCAGGATCGGCCTGGTCAAGCAGGACAGGGACCGCGCGCTGGCAGCGGCACGGGCGGCTCTGGACCGAATGGGCCGCCTCTGACCCCTCCGATCCGTTAGGTTAGTCTTACCTAATTCGGATCGGGGAGGGGGATCGGGCGTTGGCGAGGGGCTGCGAGCATCCGACGGGGTGCCACACCGGAGGGTTTCCCACTTTGGCCAGCGCCACCGTGGGAGCCAGGCTCTGGCTGCTCGTCGAGTACACCGGCGCCTGGCCGTCACACCTGGAAAGCTTCGAACTTCCTGAAAGAATCTCCGAACTCGTCCGCCGGGCGCTCGAACGCGGTATCAGACCCCAGCTGATCCGCCGCCCGGGGAGGCGGACCCGCCCGGGGGAGCAGGGCATCCGTGTGCTATTGGCGTACGCGGCTGGAGAGCGCCCCTGGTTGGCGAGCGGTGTCGTCGCAGGTCCTGACGATCTTGACCTGGACTCGTTCGTGGCGGGAGTGGTCCCGGAGTCCTGCATACTTGAAGTCGAGCCGGTATTTCTGGTCTGCACGCACGCCAAGCGCAATGCGTGCTGCGCCCGCATTGGACTACCCCTCGCTCGGTCGCTGGCCGATTCGCTGCCGGACAGAGTGTGGGAAACGTCACACGTTGGCGGCGATCGCTACGCCGCCAACCTCGTGTGCTTGCCACACGGAATTTTCTACGGCAGCATGTCTCAGGCTGCTGCACTGGCAGCGGCTAACGCGTACCGGTCGGGCGAGATCATTCTCGACCGCTACCGGGGACGCGCAGGCATCCCTGAGCCATTGCAAGCCGTGGAGCACTTCGCCCGAGCCCATACGGGAGAGTGCGCCGTCGGCGCGGTGGCCGTGGAATCCTCCAGGTCGGACGGTGACGTCACCGAAGCCATTGTGCGCTGCGGCGACGTCCGGTTCCAGGTTGTGGTTGAGCCATCGGCGTTCACAGCGCCGTGTGGTACGGCTTGCGCCGAGACGATCACCACCTACCGGCTGGTTTCGCTGGACAGGCTCACGCCTGTGCGGTACGCCACGCCCGCTCTTGCCTGAACAGGGAACATCGCGGCCCTACCTTGCGTTGGAACAGTGACGCCAAAAGCGTCCAATGCGGCTCAATTATCGAAATACCTCTCACGAAGGTGGTTTTCTCATGTCTCAGGTACGTCGGCAGCTCGCCCGCCCGCGCCCCAGCTGGGGTTGGCAGGATGATGCCGCGTGCCGGGGTGAGGACCTCGTGCTCTTCTTCGGCCCCGACGGGGAGCGGCAGCCCGAGCGTGACGTACGTGAGCGGAAGGCCAAGGCGATCTGCGCCCAGTGCCCTGTCCGCAACGAGTGCCTTGACTACGCGCTGTCCCGTCCCGAGAAGTACGGCACGTGGGGCGGTCTCAACGAAGACGAGCGCGCCTCCGAGCGTCGTCGTCGCATGCGCCGCGCGGCCAGCGCCGGCATCTCCGCCGCCTGACACACCCGGCAGCGTCACCATCATCGCGTGATCAAGCAGTTGTCCCGATGAACCAGAGCCTGGCCCTCCATGTCCAGGCTCTGGCGAACCCGGTCGGGGCAACTGCCTGATCAGGCGTCACAACTTCCCCGGGGAACCGGAAGTCCCCACGCCGCTCGTCGCGGGCCTCGTGACCGATGCCCGCGACGGCCGGACACACTCGCTTCCGGCTAGAGAAGGTTGCGGGCGATCTGCTCGACCCGCTCGTTGATGAAGTTCTCGTCCAGCGGCGCCGGCATGGTCTGCTCGGTGTCGGCGAGCGCGCCGTCCACGATCTCCTTGGCCTGAGACTCGGCGTCCGTCTGAGCCTCCCGCAGCACCGCCGTCACCCGCTTGCTCAGCGCCTCGTGATCCAACCGCATCACGCGCGGGTCGAGGCGGAGCGCCGTGATCTCGCCCCGGCCGTCCGCCGAGGCCCTGATCAGGCCGTCGGGGCTCTGTGCCACGCCGGTGACCGCGCTGATGGCGGAGCGCGCCTCCTGCAGGCGCCGCATCGTCTCACGGCCCTGCCTCAGGATGCGCTCCGCGTGCTCCACATCGTCCTGTGGCGAAGGTCTCATCGACATGTCCGGCCTCCACGCGTCAAGGGCTGATCGCTGGGTCAGCTTAGCCACGGAAGGGGTAGATCGATAATGTGCCATTTCCGGTGAGTTTTGTTGATCGTTACGCTAAGGTAACGCGGCATGAGTTCGGGGGTCGAGATCTCCAAGACGCAGGTCGCCCAGCACGCGATGATGATGCGCGCCCACAGCGAGGACTACGCCGCCGCGCTCCGGCGGCTCAGAGAGCGCGGCTACGGCTGCCTCTCCTGGGGCGACGACACCGGCCTGTTCGCCGCGTTCCACGCGGAATACGGCCAGTGCGGCGTCTACGGGCTCGAGGCACTCGCCGGTGTGTCCCAGGTCATCAACGACACCGGTGACGGCCTCGACACCGTCAACCGCCACATGGCCGATGCCGAAGCCGCGAACGTCGAAGCGTCGGCGATGCTGTACGGCGCCTACCCGATCTGAGCCTTCGCCCATGGACGTGACCGTTCCCCCCGAGGTCGACGCCATCCTGGAGATGATGGGCGTCCACTGGCCCAACGTCCGGGTGGATGAGATCCTGGCCGACCGCGACGCGTGGGCCACCGTACTGGCCGGCTCCCACGCGTCGGGACAGGCCGCGCAGGCCTCCGTCCAGGCCACCGGCGAGGTCTACAGAGGCGAGTCCGCCACGCGGCTCCAAGGACTCTGGAACGCCCCCGCCGGAGTCAGCGAAGTCATGGGACGCGCCACCGCGGCCGTCCAGTACGTCCCCCAGGTGCTCGAGAACGCCGCCTGGCTCACCACCGGCCTCAAGGTCGCCGTCGCCGCCGGCGCCGTCCACACCTCCGCCCGCATGGCCCGCGCCATGCTCATGGGCGGACCCACCGCCGCCCCAGCCGCCCTGGCGGAGCTGATCCGCGGCCGGCTCCTCGTCACCAAGGCCAAGCACCAGGCGGCCGAAGGTGTCGGACGCGTCCTGCGACCCGCTCTCGCCCACGGCTCCACCGGCAGATTCCGCGACGTCCTCGACGACCTCCCCCGGCTCAGCACCCCCCGCGGCCCGCAGCTGCGCGGTCCTGACGGCCCCAAGGGCGGGCTCATCGCCCACATGGGCTTCCTCCGGAAAGGGAACGCCGCCAACAAGACGAACTCGGGGACCAAGAGGTGGGAGAGCCGGGAGCAGGCGGTCGGCGAGGCCAAACAGGACGCGAAGGACGGCGGACGCGCCAGGTTCCGCGGAGAGTGCTCGAGCGGCGACCATGTGCACGTCGACTACTACAACAAGGACGGCGAGATCAGCCACACGCGGCACTATTCGTGGAAGGGTGCCAAGAAGAACGGGAAGCCCTAGAGCTGGAAAAATGACAGCCCACACCACCAAGGCAAGGAAGACCCGACAACCGTGGCGAACGAACTATCGGAGAAGGCCGCCAGGCTGGGCGCGGCGATCGCGGAGCACGCCCGGGTCCTGGAGACCTCCCCTGACGATGCCCCCCGCGTGATCCAGGCGGTGAACGCCCTGCGCACGGCAGCGCTCGAGTACGGGACGCTCTGCCTCGACCGGACCGGGTGGGGCAACCCGCTCAGCGCCCTGGAGGAGGACCTCGAGGAGGAGGCTCCCGAGGGCGAGCAGTACGACACCGCCACCGTGGACGTGGAGGCGCACTACCGCATCCGGGTCAACGACTCCGGCGCCGTGGCCCGCCTCCTCGCCGAGCAGGCACAGGAGGACATCGAGGGGGCGACGGCGGCCGACCTGGTGGCGCAACTGTTCGTGCGGGACGGATGGGACCCCGACGCGTATGGCGACGACGTGGTCACAGTGGTGAACCAGTCCTGGTCGTGCGGCCCGGCCGAGGACGCTTGAGCACCCGGCGCTGAACCGCGCTAGCCCTGCCGGAGCCAGTTCACCGTCGGCTCCGGCATCTCTGTCTCCACCTCTGTCGCTGCCTCTGCCTCTGCCCCGTCCGGCTCTGTGCGCGCGTCCGTCTGGTGCTGGCAGTCGCACCAGGAGCCGCCACGGCAGTCCTCGTGACGTTTCTCCTTGCAGCTTTCGCAGATCACGCCTGCATTATTCTCCTAGAACGTTGTTCGGGTTACGCTGGCGCGCGTGGACCTCATGGCCGAGTTGCTCGACGATCTGCGCGCCGAGACCGCGTCCTTCGAAGCACTGCTCCAGCCCCTGCGGGACGAGGACTGGGAGCGGCCCACGCCCGCCGAGGGGTGGGCGATCCGCGACCAGGTGAGCCATCTGGCCTGGTTCGACGGCGCCGCCGTGCTGGCGGCCACCGACCCCGACGCGTATGAGGCGTCGCTGAAGGACTTCCGGTCCGTGGACGACGTCGCCCTCGAGTCCCGCGGGATGCCGCCGGACGAGCTGCGCGAGTGGTTCCGGACGGCGCGCTCCCGGAGCCTGGAGGTCTTCGCCACGCTGGACGCCCGCGAACGGGTGCCGTGGTTCGGGCCCGCGATGTCGGCCGCGTCGTTCGTGACCGCGCGGCTGATGGAGACGTGGGCGCACGGCCAGGACGTGGCCGACGCGCTCGGCGTCGTCAGGGAGCCCACGGCCCGGCTGCGGCACGTGGCCATGATGGGGTTCCGCGCCCGCCCCTACAGCTTCGCCGTACGCGGCCTCCCCGTGCCCGCCGACCCCGTACGCGCCGAGCTGACCATGCCCGGCGCAACCCTGTGGACGGCTGGGCCGGACGATGCGGACAGCGTCGTACGCGGCCCGGTCCTCGACTTCTGCCTGGCCGTCACCCAGCGCGTCCACCTGTCCGACACCGCGCTCGAGCTGACGGGCGGGCCCGCGCGGGCCTGGATGGAGATCGCCCAGGCGTTCGCCGGGCCCCCTGGGAAGGGCAGGCTGCCCAGGTCAGGGTGAAGTCAGGGAGTTGCCGGATGACGCCTGCCACGCACCCGATGACATGCTGTGAACATGCGCACAATCCTGAACGTCATCTGGCTGGTCTTCGCGGGGCTCTGGCTGGCCATCGGATACGCGGTGGCCGGGATCATCTGCTGCATCCTGATCGTCACGATCCCGTTCGGCATCGCGTCGTTCAGGATCGCCGCGTACGCGCTCTGGCCCTTCGGCAGGACCGTGGTGCGCGATCCGCACGCGGGCGCGTTCTCCTTGCTCGGCAACATCATCTGGTGCGTGGTCGCCGGCATCTGGCTGGCCATCGGTCACGTCGTCACCTCGATCCCGCTGTTCCTGTCGATCATCGGCATCCCGATGGGCGTCGCGAACCTCAAACTCATCCCGGTCTCCCTGCTCCCGCTGGGTGCGCGCATCGTCGATAACGACTAGGGCAGTTCCCCGACGTAAGCTGTGCCGAAGAGTCACTGCGAATACCGTTGGGTGCCATGACGTCCACCGATGCGCCTTCCCGGCCGAAAAGGGGACTCGTCTCAAACGCGCGTGCTCGGCTGAGCTGGGTGCTCGACACGAAGTCGTGGGCGATCGTCCGCGCGGCCACGAACGCGGGCGTCGCCTACCGGGTGACCGGTCTGGCCGGCGAGGCGGCGTTCTTCGCGCTGCTGTCGCTGCCGCCGTTCGTGCTGGGCCTGATCGGTGTGCTGGCCAAGCTCGGCACCTGGCTGGGCTCCACCGTGGTCGGGCAGGTCAAGACGTGGGTGATCGAGCAGGCGGGGCTGCTGTTCACCGACGAGGCCGTCAACAAGGTGATCAACCCTCTCATCACCGACGTGCTCAGCGACGACGCGGGCAAGGTGTCGATCATCTCGCTGGGCTTCCTGCTGTCGCTCTGGTCCGGCTCCAGGGCGCTCTACGTCTACGTGGACCTCATCTCCGTGGCCTACGGGCTGGGCGAGGAGCGCGGCATCATCCGCACCAGGCTGATGTCCTTCGGCCTCTACATCGTCGGCCTGATCATCGGCGTCATCGTCATGCCGATCCTCGTCATCGGCCCGACCCTGCTCAAGGACGCCCTGCCGGGCCAGTACGGCGGCCTCATCGACATCCTCTACTGGCCGGTAGTGATCATCGGCTCGGTGCTGTTCCTGACCGTGCTCTACCACGTCAGCGTGCCGGTGCGGACGAAGTGGTACCGGGAGCTGCCCGGCGCGATCCTGGCGCTGATCCTGTGGATCGCGTGCGCGGCGGTGCTGCGGGCCGTGCTGGCCGCGTGGTTCTCCCCCGTCTCCGTCTACGGCTCGCTGGCCGCTCCCATCGCCCTGCTGCTCTGGCTCTACATCACCGCGCTGGCCGTGCTCATCGGGGCGATCCTGAACGCCGAGGTCGACCGGCTCTGGCCGGGTGTGAGCCGTACCAAATAGAGTCATCCCGATGTGACTCCTCCGCTCCCTGAAGGGAGTGGCTTCTCGCTAGGCCGCTTCCGCGACATCGCGAAGGGCAAGCCCTGCCCTGAGGATGTTGACCGCCGCATTGACATCGGCATGTGCAGTATGACCGCAGGCCGTACATCGGAAGGCGGCTTGGGTGAGACGGTTCTCCTTCGCTTCGTGCCCGCAGCAGGCACAGGTGCGCGAGGTGTTGCGGGGATCCACTGCGATCAGCTCTCGACCGGCGCTTTCAGCCTTGTGCGCGAGGACCTGCAGGAACACCCCCCAACCCGCGTCCAGAATCGACTTGTTCAGCCCGGATTTGGCCGCGGCGCCGTTGGGCAGGTAGCCGCCCGCGCCGTCCGGCTTGGGTGCTGTGCGCCGGGTCATGTTCGTGATCCGCAGGTCCTCGTGCACGATGACGTCGTAGGCGCGCACCAACGCGAGGGCGACCTTGTGCGCGTTGTCCAGACGCTGGCGACGCACCTTGGCGTGCAGTGCAGCCACCCGCACCACGGCCTTACGACGGCGCTTGGATCCGCGCTTCGTCCGAGACAGCTCCCGGTGTG